>CAYUYG010000339.1:0-2486 GCA_964449125.1 uncultured Coxiellaceae bacterium
GCCGAATCGGGTAATATCAAGATTTCAGGAAAAATACTTGCAAAAAATAATTCGGATAACCAATCTTCAGGGCAGATTAAAATTTCTGGGGAGTCAATAGATATAAGCCCCACGGCTGTCATTGATGTCAGTGGTTTGAGTGGCGGAGGAGAAATTCTAATAGGGGGAGACCAACACGGTGCACCTATTTCCTCGAATATCAGTAATGCAGCATTCACTCATATAGCATCTGGTGCACAATTGATAGCGGATGCACTTGAAAATGGCGATGGCGGACGTATTATTGTTTGGTCAGATAAAATAACTGATTTTGCGGGAACGATCAACGCACGCGGTGGTGTAACGAGTGGCGATGGTGGCTTTGCAGAAGTATCGGGACACCAACTAAATTTTTTAGGTAATGTAAATTTAAAAGCTGCCTATGGAAAAACGGGTACGCTTCTATTAGATCCTGAGAATTTAATTATTCAAACTGCATCAGGCAGTAATCTTGTAAGCAATGCAGGTTCGACATTTACCTCCAATTTAGATACTTCAATATTAACAGTAGCAACTTTACAAAATGCGTTGTCTTCTTCAAGCGTCTTGGTACAAACGGGCATGATAGGCGTAGAAGCAGGTGATATTACGGTTGCTAACAATATAACTTGGAATAATGCTAATACCTTAACCTTAAGCGCCTACCGAAATATCGTGATCAACTCTGGTGTCGCAATAACAAACAATGCTAATGGTAGTTTGATCTTGAAAGCAAATAACACCGGAACGGCATTTAATGTTGGTTCCGGATCGGGCATTGTCACCAATAATGGCACGATTAATATTAATGGCACTGGTAAGGTAAATATTTTTTATAATCCTAGCGCTTATACTTCACCAACCACGTATACAAATGGTGGTTCTGCCCCCGTGACTGCTTACATGCTTGTGAATAATTTTTCTAATTTGCAAAATATCAATACGAATCTTTCTGGTAATTATGCATTAGGAACGACTATTACGGCAGGAGCAAATTTTAATCCGATCGGCACCAATGCAGCGCCGTTTACCGGACAATTCAATGGTGATTTTAATGCAATTAAAAATTTAAATATAAGCACAGTAGGGCTAGTTGGTGTAGATGGTGTGGGTCTTTTTGGTGTGACCTCAGGCAATGCCATTATTGAGAATGTCGCATTGACCAATGCCACTATATTTAATACGGGTTTGCTTTCTATAGCCGGTATAGGTGCAGCGACAGGTGGGGTGGTGGGTTATGCAAAAGCTAATACAACTATAAGAAATGTTTTTTTCAGCGGATCAGTGACCTTCAATAACGGTTTATTAGGGCTGGTAAGTAGCGTCGGGGGAATCGTGGGGCGTATGGATTCAGGCGCTTCAATAAATGGTGCACAACTAGGTTCTGCTTCACTTAGTTCAACTTCGCAAACCACTGTTTTAGGTGCAATCTCAAATGTTGGCGGTATTGCAGGTGTTAATCAAGGCGTCATTTCAAATGCAGCAGCTACCGGTACGCTGACTATCGGTGGACTGCTTAATCTTGCCGGTTCAATCGGAGGATTGGTTGGTAATAATGCTGGCACAATTTCAACTAGCTACAGCACCGTGAGTGCCTTAAATGGAAATCTAGCCTTATTGACTGCCAAGGGTGGCATGATCGGAAGCAATAGTGGTTCATTTAGTAATTCATTTTGGAATACGACCGTTTTGCCCGGCTTTAATACGTGTGGCTCAGGATGTTCAAATACCGCTGGCAGAACCACGGCCCAATTACAGACACAAAGTACCTTCACTGGCTTTGATTTTACAAATACATGGGGTATTAGTGCAAATCACTATCCTTATCTTTTAAATTATGCGCCACGCATAATTTCTGGAACAGTTCCAAGCACCGCAGGTACGCTTAATTTATATCAAAACGGAACCTTGCTCACCTCTGCACCTATTTCAGCGGGGGCTGGAAGTTTTTCATTAAGTTATGATTACGGCACAATTTTTGATAATGATGTTTTATTACTATTAATTAATGGGGGATTTGGGGGCGCGGTAAATAATGTGGTGGCGCTTGCTCCGCAAGCAGGCGCTAGTTTACTTGGGTTTGACATGACGGCCACGAATCAATTAACTATTGGTGGTAGCAACTATGCTTCATTATCAAATTCTAGTTTAGCTCAAGCTGCTGGCAGTTTAAGTTCAGCTAATTTGCTTTATTCAGTCGCAGGAAATGATTTGACGCTTGGCAATGCAACCAACCCGTCAGTTAATGTAACGACTTCCTCCTCCAGTTGGTACACAGCAAATGGAAATATTGGTATCACTTCAGGAGGTGCAGGTAATTATATTTTTAACGGCGCTACAGGTATTGCTAACGGTAATTCAATTACCTCAAATGGAAATCAAACCTATGTCCTACCCCTTACATTGCTTGGTTCAAGCTCAAACAATACCTTAACGGGTGCAACATTAAGCTTACAACGTACTCAGTT
>CAYUYG010000340.1:0-2467 GCA_964449125.1 uncultured Coxiellaceae bacterium
TGCTGGTTATTTTTATCAAGGGTCATTTCAAGAAATCGGCATTCTTATCAGTGTATTTATTTTAATTACCGTAATAACCATGTTTAGAGTGACGACAACGTTACCGATTTATCAAGTATAAAAAATTAAGCGAGGAACAATGGAAGCACGTGCGGATTATGCTATTCCAGCTATTATTCATCTTGTCTGGTTGGGTGATCCACCGACTCCAGATGTGCTCAATAATGCGATTAAATGGAAATATAGAAATCCGGATTATAGGGTCATGCTCTGGATTGATTCGAGTACTTATTCTATTAATAATAGCTGGCGTGCTTTAAAAAATGATTTACACAACTGGCTGCCGCGTAAATTGCATCATCATCTCGACGATAAAAAAACCAAAGCTACGCAACCCCTTGCTCATCTGCTCGATATTTGTCTTATGCGTTGGGCCTCACATCATAAGATTACGATTGCTGATTTAGCGCGCAGGGAAGATAAAGTAACCGATGCAGGCACTGTACTGGGGCAGTTTGATTTTTTTGAAAGCATGCAAAATAAAGATTTTTATAATGACGAAATATCAGGTGTATATAGTAATTTTGCCGCTGCTTCTGATATAGCTCGCATTGAAATTTTGCATAAATGGGGGGGTATATATGTCGATGCAGTCGATATCTTACCTGGCAAACAAAGTCTTCCTCGGGTTCTGTATGCTCCGTGTGGGTTTTATTGCCATATCAATCCACGATCCAGACAGAGAGGCATTAAATTATGTAATGATGTCTTGGCCAGTATTCCAAATGGCAGTTTGGTGACCGAATATAAGCAAATTATACGTCGCAATTATCAAGCGCTCTATCGCAATCGCGAATTGATAAATGCACATCGTAATAAAGAATTTTATACCCCAAGGTTGTTTGGCGATAATAATCCGCGTGCAGATACCACCATCGATATTTCAGGACCCAAAGCTTTATTCGATACGCTTAATCATTGTGCGCATCAATTTCAGCATCTAGATGAAGATGTTTATCAATCCCAAGTAACTTTCAATGTAAATTATATTGCTCGTCCAGCCTATTGTCAGAGGGCTAGCTGGGGAAATCATCCCTTAACATTTGTGGAATTCATTAGAGGTTTTGTTAAAGAGTATTTAATTGATTGTGTACAAACGGAAATGAATAAGCTTACCCTTGGTCTTGAGCAGCTGACGCGGTCGCATGATATTTTAAAATATCAAAAGACGCTAGCCATTTTAAGAAAAATTACTCATTGGCTGCATACACTTTATTTTGGCAGCGCTGCAAAAAAATTTAAGGGCTATCTGCACGAATTGCCAGTGGAGGAAAGCGATATGTTGCGCTCCTTGGGCATACCTATTATTGAAACAATTGAACGCTGTTCCAGTGCGACACACGATTTTATTAGTCAGTATGAAAAGGATTCCTTGTTATCTTTAAGCTCGCAACTCGACGATTTATTGGAATTAGTGATTGGCTCCATTGCTATGCGTAATGAATTTCTTTGCCGCATCATTGATACGGGTACGGATAAAGCTAACTACGAGGCTTTTGAAAAAATGGTAGGAAAAGAAGATAACTATCTAAGTTATAAACCTTAGCAATCGGATTATATTGCTCTCAACGCACATTATATTTTACTATGCGATGTGTCTGTGAATATCGATAGCATTCAATTAGTTCATGGCTAATACTTAAGGAATGAGTATGAAAAGGATTTTCGCAATTTGTTTAATGCTGTCAGTTTGCGCTCAAGCGCAAGCTGTCCCGCAGATGAAACCCACCAACCTTCCAGATTATCCTGGCCAATTTTATTTTGGTGGGGGTGGGGGCATGTTATTTTCTATGGTAGACAAAAGCCAGTATGTGCCAACCGGATCGGGTTGGCCTGATGATCATTACCTCACCCAAAAAATTGCTAATCAACCCTTTTTATTTTTAGCAGGTGGCTATGCTTGGGCGCGCCCGACAGAATGGCTTCCCTACTACAGTGTGGGCTTGCGTTACATGTATGTGTATACCATGACGGTGAAAGGTTATGTTAACCAGTATTCATTACCAAATTTTAGAAACTATAGTTTCAGCTATGATATTCAACAGCAAAATTTATTAGCCATTTTTAAAGCAGATATTGTTCGTTGGCACCATTTCATGCCGTATTTAATGGGCGGTTTGGGCGTTTCTATGAATAGCACATCCAGTTATGGTGAAAGCCCGACTCGCGGTGTAACACCACGTGTCAATCCAGGTTTTGGTTCGTATACGAATTACAATTTTGCTTTTACAGCTGGCGCGGGTATTGATTGGATCGTACAGGAAAATGTCTGGTTAAACCTGGAATATAACTACAGCGATTTTGGGAATGTCACGACGGGAAAAGGAACCAATTACGCCTCGCTCTCAGGCAGTAATTTTTCTCAGTCCAATCTTAAAAATAGTATTACTGCAAACACCGTTTTATT
>CAYUYG010000341.1:0-2465 GCA_964449125.1 uncultured Coxiellaceae bacterium
TTTGGGTTTTGAACCCATGGCTTTTTCCCAAACTTCCAGGGATCAAAGGCCAGGTGCTGAGCCCGGTTCTTGTCAAAATCGGTTATATGTATATGGCATCGTCGCGCAACTCAGTATGCTTGCCGCGGCAAGAGAGATGAAGGATCAGACTAAAGCATGACTATTCGCTTAGGCGTGGTAATGGACCCCATTCAGTCCATTCATTATAAAAAGGACAGTACACTCGCGATGCTTTTGGAAGCCCAAGCACGCGGTTGGGAGCTTGTTTATTTTGAGCAAAAAGATTTATTTTTGCGTGACAGCATTCCTTATGCGCATGCACGCAAGCTCAAGGTTTTTAAAAACGCTGAACATTGGTTTGAGTTAAGCGAGCCCACAGAATGTGTGCTCGGTGATCTCAATATCATTTTGATGCGTAAGGATCCACCGTTTAATGAAGCCTACATTTATACAACTTACATCCTCGAGCACGCTGAGCGATTGGGTGCGCTGGTTGTCAATCGCCCGCAATCTTTACGCGATGCGAATGAAAAATTTTTTGCTGCCTCTTTTCCTGATTGTTGTCCGCCGACCTTAATGTCGCAATCCAGTCATGACCTCACTCGCTTTTGGCAAGAGCATAAAGACATTGTTTGCAAACCTTTAAATACGATGGGCGGCAAATCTGTGTTTCGCTTGCGTGAAGAAGAGGTCAATGCAGGCGTTATTTTTGAAACGCTGACGCAAAATGAGTCGGTTTGCATTGTCGCGCAGCGTTTTATTCCTGAGATAAAAGACGGCGATAAACGTGTCATCTTAATTAATGGTGAAGCAGTACCTTTTGCGCTAGCACGCGTACCACAAGGCAAAGACTGGCGAGGCAATCTAGCTGTCGGTGCCAAAGGTGAGGTACGTCAACTCACTGAGCGTGATCGTTTTATCTGCGAAAAAATGGGACCGACTTTAAAAGCGAAAGGTTTGTATTTTGTTGGCATCGATATCATCGGCGATTATTTAACGGAAGTGAATGTAACGAGTCCGACGGGTATTCGCGAACTCGATGCAGCGAATGATATTAGTATCAGCGCATTATTATTTGATGCGCTGCCACTTCATTAGATCACATTAAATTATTTCTTCCCTTTCAGGGAGCAGCACATCAAATTATTCCTTCCCCTGACGGGGGAAGATGACTGTTTTCATCTTTTTTCAGGCCTGCGTGATTCCTTCTGCTGAAGGAAGATTGTTTTTTAGCTTATACCTTCCCCCTTCGGGGGGAAGGTGCCGCAACGCGGCGGAAGGGGTGTAGCATTATATTGTCACCGCGTGTACTCGAGGTGAGTTTGTTTTTAATCCCCATCTGTCGCTACGCGACTTCTTCCCCCGAGGGGGGATCTTTGTCTTTGTCGTTCAGCCCAACCTATCTCTCGTTAAATCTCATCAATTAAGGATTCCAATGAATAAACATTTACCGTATTGGCTAGCTGCCCTATTTTTACCCGTCACGCCACGCACTTTTTTACGCTGGTTGACTCATTTTACCAATATACAAACATTATTTTCTGCAACGGAAGATGAATTACATGGGGCTGGTGTGTCAGCTAAGCATATCGCATTGTTAAAAGAACCAGATTGGCGACAAGTCGAACATGAGCTTGCTTGGGCGCAATTACCAGATTGTCATCTCATCAGTTTTGCGGATCCTGCCTATCCTGTTTTACTGAAAGAAACGGCGGATCCGCCCTTGCTCTTGTATGTCAAAGGAAATGTGGATGCATTGGTCAGTCCGCAAATTGCCATCGTTGGGTCGAGGACGCCGACGCCAGCTGGTATGAGAACAACAACCCAATTTGCACAGCATCTAGCGCGTGCGGGATTGTGTATTACCAGTGGGCTTGCACTTGGGATTGACGGCGCGAGTCACGAAGGCGCCTTGACGGTGCAGGGTAGGACGCTGGCAATTTGCGGAACGGGGTTAAATCATTGTTATCCTGTATCGCATCGTGCGTTAGCTGAAAAAATTTGGCGGCAGCAGGGTGCGCTCGTGTCGGAGTTTCCACTGACGATGGCCGCCCAAAAAATGCATTTTCCACGTCGGAACCGTATTATTGCGGGCTTGAGTATCGGTACATTAGTTATTGAAGCGGCACTCAAAAGCGGATCGTTGATTACCGCTCGGCATGCGCTGGAATGCGGCCGTGAGGTATTTGCCGTGCCGGGTTCCATTCATCATCCTCTCGCAAAAGGCTGTCATCACCTTATCCGTCAAGGCGCTAAATTGGTTGAAACTGCAGAAGATATTTTTGAAGAGCTGGCTCCTTTGTATACATATGTATGTAATATCGATAAATATGCGGAAAAAAAGGAAAAAATACCGGATAATCTTGACGGAGAATGCCGACGTCTATTTGAGTGGATTAACCATGAAATTACGCCATTGGATGTAATATTATTACGCAGTTGATTGACGGCGGGAAAAGTTTGTT
>CAYUYG010000342.1:0-2458 GCA_964449125.1 uncultured Coxiellaceae bacterium
TCGCTAAAAAGGGCATAAAATAAAGATAGCTGACGGCACGTGACGCTGGCATGTTCGCCAATGCATAACTCCAAGCAATATACCCCACAGCAGCTGGGAAAATACCGAGATAAGCAACAACGAAGGTCGAAACTAATGGTGCATGAATAAGATCATGCTGCATTTTTGAAAAATACATCATTAAAAATAAGGTGCCACCCCACATGATGAAAGTGGTCACTTCAATTGCATGGTATTTTTTTAAAAAGGGTTTTTGCAATACGGAATAAATACCGCCCACAATCGTCGCAATCAATACATAACCAATACCTATTTGCCATTGCAAAACTCCACCTTGACCCAATGCAATGCAGCCTACACCGATAACGCTTACCATAAATCCAAGTACGCGTAGCCACGTAATGTGTTCGCCTAAAAATAACAACGCGAACAACGCAGTAATAATGGGTGATTGACTGATAATAAAACTTGCCGTACCAGAATTGATGTATAACTCGCTATAGTTAAGTGTCAGGTTATAAACACCAATACCTAAGACACCGATTGCCAATAAACAACACGCATCCTTAAATCGCATAACCTGACGGTTTGGCAGCCAAAAATAAACACCGGCCATACAAGCAGAAGCAATGAGATAACGCAGCAAAGCGAGACCTTCAGGCGAATAAGCGTGCAACCCAGCTCGAATACCAGCAAACGCTGAGGCCCATAATAAAATGGCAATGATCAACGCAATTTTGGTTTTATAGGTCATGGGATGGCTCTCGGTTGTGCGCAATCATAGCAGATTTTTCTTTGGTATGGGGTGAAAAAATTTTCTTCGCAAAAAACTCAAAAAAATCTTTTTCTTAAGAAAATCCTAAGAAGCCAATAGCATACTGATTTAAATAGTAAGGATAAGGATTAAACATGGAAAATCGCAAACATTTAGGAGCATTAATACCATCAGACAATTACGCCGACGATTATAATCAAATTTATTTAGCTGCCTCTAACTTAGATCAAAAGGGCTTAGATAAACTGTTGGCTGACAATTACTGCATTGATGCCATGTTCAAGATCAAAACTGCAGCAGGAAAACTGGCTAGTGAAGGTAAGTTTAATGCTGCAGAACTCCTTGTTAAATCAGGTGCAAATCCCACTTTTACCGCGATGGAAGCCATCGCCGCTCACCACATTGAATTTACCGAAACATTACGTAAAGAATATGGCGCCCATCCCAGTTTTATTGCCAGTAGCGCCTGCCAGGCTGGTCATTGGGAATATGCCAATTGGCTGCGCGCACATCATGGCGCATCCCTTTCCAAAATAATTGAAGGAATGGCTGCACATGGCGATCTAGAGCAAATAACCACTACCTATGCCAACGATATTAAAGATTACCCTTCATTAAATAAACACATTGCCCTAGGACTAGCTGCAGGCGGACATTATCAATTATTAAAACAATTTTTAGCCCTCGAAGGTTCTGAACCAAGTCAAAAAGAGATGAGCCAGATTCTCATATTGCTGGCCATCACCGGAAAAAACGATTTAGTAGCGCAATGCATTGCTGATCGGGGTCTCAGTCAGGAAATTATTCAGGGATTTAATAATGAAAAAGCTTATCCACTCTCCTACGCGCATTATATTCTTTTAGGATTTTTAATGGCTGGACATCTTGAGCAAGGGCTGGCGTTTATAAACCAATATCAACCAAATCCTACATTTGAACCGACGGTAACCTTTGCTGCCGCGGCTGCTTTTCGGGGAACTCTGAACGAAGTAAACCGCTTAGTGGCTAGAACAAATTCTGCTATTAACGTGATAACTTTTGCAGTTATTGATGGTTCATTTGCTGTTTCGCACCACAATACTTATCATTGACCGCTTTGAGATCTAGGCATGGGTCGGTTACAGATAACTGGACCAGGGCCAAGGGCGATCATACACATATAAACCTTGTCTGCATGGACAGGAGGTTCAGATGATACGCATTTATTTTTTCTTCTTCTCCTTTATACTATATGGGTGTTTTAGAGAGAGCAGGAAAAGACAGCTAGCTAACGAGGAGCCTCGGGCGAGGCCGCGCACTCGGGCTCCGCTCCGGCATAGAGAACTTGGCACGATCCCTTCACGGTCAGATGGATCGCGTCGTTCCCAAGGAACTCGGCCGAGGGAAAGAGAGCGTCGAGGTGGAGATGGGAGCTCCCACGGGCACCGCCCAGCCGCAGTTGAGCGCCCGCTTCGACCCCTTCGGCGTGGATGGAGTGCGACTGTCGACCGAGGTCGACCTGGAGGAGGGCATCGGCCGGCACTGCGCCAAACGAGAGTTGACCCGGTGTTTGATCGACCACCCACCAGCCGTCTCGGAGGACCGCGGGGACGTCGCCGAGCCACGGTGGGCGGGTCGCCTCGTTCGGTTCCTGTTCCTCAGTCATGGGCGCCCCTTGGACCTGGTGGCGGGTGCCACCCGCTG
>CAYUYG010000343.1:0-2442 GCA_964449125.1 uncultured Coxiellaceae bacterium
CAACAGTCTGATTATGAGAAAAAAGAAGTAACGCGCAATTATGAAATAAATGAAACAAAAGAAAAAGTCGTAGCGACGCCAGGATCGGTAAAAAGATTAACAGTTGCAGTATTGGTTGATGCGAGTATCAATAAAGCCCAACAAGACAGTTTGGCTAAGACTGTAGCGTCAGCAATCGGTGTTAATCCTGCTAGAGGGGATACTGTTTCTGTAGAAAGTATAGCCTTTAATACGGAAGTCTTTGATAAACAACGTAAAGAAGAACTTGATTATGAAAATCAACAAAAACAAGCTTTGTGGTTGAAGATCGGGCTTGCAGTATTGATCGTGTTAGCTGTTTTATATCTAGTTCGTATGGCTAGCCGTCGTCGACAAAAAGAAGAAGAAATGGCACAAGCTCTTAATGCTCCAGACTTGGAGGAACTAGATGATGAGTCGACAGATGATAGCGATATGACGCCACAAGAAAAGGCGAGAGAAGAACAACGTTTAGAAATTGAAAAAATCGCTAAAGCGAAACCAGAAGAGGTAGCTCAATTGATTAAAGTTTGGTTATCTGAGGAGTAGTGGGGGTGAGTGAGTGTACCAATCGAATGAAATGAGTAATAAACAAAAAGCGGCAATTTTATTGATCGCCCTCGGTCCTGATATTTCGTCGAATGTATTTAAACATTTGCGTGAAGAAGAGATAGATAAATTAACTCTTGAAATTGCAAATCAACGTCAAGTCACGCAAGAACAAAAAGATAAAATATTAGCTGAGTTCCATCAGATGCTAATTGCTAAAGATTATATTTCCTCAGGTGGACTCGATTATGCCCGGGAACTTTTAGAGAAAGCATTAGGCAGTGATAAAGCATTAGCTATTATCAATCGGTTGACATCAAGTTTACAGATTAGACCTTTTGATTTTGCTCGTAAAACAGATCCAGCTCAATTGTTGAATTTTATTCAAAATGAACATCCGCAAACAATGGCATTGATTATGTCGTATTTACAACCAGAACAATCCGGCGTGATTTTATCATCCCTACCGCCTGATCGTCAGGTTGATGTAGCGAAGCGGATTGCAACAATGGATCGCACTTCGCCAGATGTATTAAAAGATGTTGAACGTATTTTAGAACGAAAATTATCATCGTTGGTTACTCAGGACTTTACAGCAGCTGGCGGGGTGGATGCTATTGTGGAAGTGCTCAATCGAGTTGACCGGACGACAGAAAGAACAATTATTGAGAATTTGGAAATTCAAGATCCAGAACTTGCTGAAGAAATTAAACGCCGTATGTTTGTCTTTGAAGACATTGTTCTCTTGGACGATCGCTCATTGCAATTGGTGTTGCGTGAGATTGAAAGTAAAGAATTGGCATTGGCTCTTAAAGCTTCATCTAGTGAAGTTGGAGAAAAAATTTACAAAAACATGTCAAAACGTGCAGCTGATATGCTGCGTGAAGAAATTTCATATATGGGGCCAGTACGTATTAGAGATGTAGAAGAATCTCAACAGAAAATAGTTAATGTTATCCGTCGTCTTGAAGAATCAGGTGAAATAGTTGTCGCACGTGGTAAAGGGGACGAATTAATTGTCTAAGATTATAAAATATGTTCATATGCAGGAAATTCCTGTTGTAATTGATAATGTTTTTGCGGTTGAAGAAATTTCGATTTTGGTCCCAAGTCCAGTTACAATTGAAGAAAATGTAATTGATAAGGCGGATAAGGAAGCTGCGGACATTGTTGCACAGGCAAAAGTGGCAGCTACGCAATGTTTGAATGTAGCTCAGCAAGAAGCGGCAACAATGAAACAGCAAGCTCATGATGAAGGCAATCAGCAAGGTTATCAAGAAGGTAAACAAGCGGGGTATGAAGCTGGATATCAAGAAGGCCTTGTGCAAGGTCAACAGGCTGGTCGGGCTGAAATGGAGCAGGTAATCGCAGATGCAATTGCACAATCACGCAAAATATTGGATGCTAGTGAACATGAGTCAGAAGCAATGATGTTTGCGGCGGAAAGACAGATTGTTGATATTGCGCTAGCAGTCGCACGAAAAATCATGGCATATGAAATTGCAGAGAATCCGATGGTTGTCCTGCCGATGGTAAAAGCCGCTTTGAATAAAGTGAGTGATCAAGAGGAAGTTGTCATTCGAGTTAGTATTGATGATTTTGATTCCGTTCTTATGGCGAAAAAAGATTTGCAAACCATGGTTGGCAGGGAACACGCTTTGAAAATAATTGTTGATCACACAATTGAAAGTGGTAGTTGCATTATTGATACTTCCTATGGTGAGGTTGATGCTAGAATTGATACTCAGTTTGAAACTATTAAAAAGGCATTGCAGGGTGTCGCATAATGAGTATCTTTAATGCTGATAAATATTTAAATGTAATCAGTAGTATGGAACTAATGAAAATTGGTGGTAAAATAACGCAAATTGTGGG
>CAYUYG010000344.1:0-2437 GCA_964449125.1 uncultured Coxiellaceae bacterium
AACACCGCGTGTCAACAAAATTGATGCTGCTGGGGTTGCGGTGAATGCGGTGGTCGAATCCATACGAAATGTTGTCGCGGTCGGAGCGACACCGGTTGCGATTACGGATTGTCTGTGTTTTGGCAACCCGGAAAAACCTGAGCAAATGGGTGAGTTTGTGGATTCCGTGCGCGGTATTGCCGATGCGTGCCGTGCAGTGCATTTAAAAGATCATCCACAGGCGACCTTGCCGATCATTGCTGGAAACGTTTCGTTATATAACGAATCTGCGCAAGGTGCGATTCCGCCTAGTCCAATGATTAGTTGTTTGGGTTCCATGCCAGATGTCAGCAAAGCCTTAACATATGGCTTAAAACGTCCAGAAACGGCGCTCGTGTTAGTGGGAGAGCGTAAAGATGAATTAGGCGGCAGTGTGTATTATCACTTGTTTGAGCAATTGGGCAGTCAGGTGCCAAAGCCAGATTTAACCGTCTTTGCTCGAGAGATTCATGCAGTACACGAAGCGATTCAGCAAGGTTTGATCTTGTCTGCGCATGATATCTCTGAAGGGGGTGTCGCGGTTGCGCTTGCTGAAATGAGCTTCAAAAATCAGATTGGCATGAATGTTGATATTCCAGGTGATCTTGCTATCGAGAAAAAATTATTCAGCGAAACCGGCGGATTTATTCTGGAAGTGCCGCGTGAAAAATTGCGCGATTTGCGTAAATTGTTTGAAGACATGCCTTTCATACAGCTGGGTGAAACCATTGCTGAGGCACGCATCAAAATTAACAATGTAATTGATATAACGGTGGCAGAGGCGAAAACTGCCTGGGAAAATGGTTTACGAGAGAGGTTATTATAATGACTGGCGTAAATTACAAAGAAGCAGGCGTTGATATTGAAGCGGGCAATGAAGCGGTCAAACGCATTAAAAATGCCGTCGAAAGTACGTTTTCACCGCAGGTACTAACGAGTCTCGGCAGTTTTGGTTCCCTGTACGACTTAAAACCCATCATGGAAAATTATACTCATCCTGTGCTTGTGCAAAGTATTGATGGAGTGGGTACGAAAATGATGGTTGCAAAAATGATGCAAAAATTTGACACGATTGGCATCGATTTAGTGAGTGCAACTACGAATGACATCATTGTGCTGGGTGCAAAACCACTCACGCTCCTCGATTATATTGCCAACGATAAATTAAAACCTGAAGTAGTCGAAAAAATTGTGCGTGGCATGGCAGACGCTTGCCGCGAAAACGGTATTTCACTCGTTGGGGGTGAAACGGCGGAAATGCCAGGAACGTACTTACCCGGTGAACATGATTTAGTGGGGGTGATCACGGGCGTTGTGGAAAAAGATAAAGCTATTTTAGGCAAGGATATTGTCGCGGGCGATGTGTTAGTTGCCTTTCCTTCAAGTGGTTTACACACCAATGGTTATTCATTGGCGCGCAAATTATTATTTGACGTAGCAGGGTATGACGTGGATACGCACGTGTCAGAATTAACACACAGTATCGGCGAAACATTATTAGCACCGCATATTAATTACACCCGACCAGTCTTGCACATGCTTGCTAAAGACTTGCCCATTAAAGGCATGGCCCATATTACGGGCGGCGGTTTGTTGGAAAATATCCCGCGTATTTTACCAGAAGGCTGTGCTGTTGAAATTCACAAAAACGCCTATCCGTCATTACCCATTTTTCAATTGCTACACAAGATTAGTCAGTTGGATGATAACGAAATGTATCGCACCTTTAACATGGGTGTGGGGCTAGTCATGATCGTGCCAGCGCAGGTGGTTGATGAGATGCGTCAAGCATTATTGGCCTTTCCTGACTTTCCTTTATATGAAATTGGTTGTGTCATTGCGGGCAATCAAGATGTGAGGCTCATCTGATGCGTATAGGTGTGGTGCAATTTCCAGGTTCCAATTGTGAACGTGAAACAATACTCGCGATCAAACGCGCAGGCATGGAGCCCGTTGAATTTCTGTGGAATGAATCTCGCGATAAATTGCGACAATTAGATGGTTACGTGATTGTTGGCGGTTTTTCGTATGAAGATCGTTCACGTGCTGGCGTGATAGCTGCGCTGGATCCTGTCATGCTGGAAATCAAGGCGCAAAGCGAACAAGGTAAACCCATTCTTGGCATTTGTAATGGCGCGCAAATTTTAGTGGAAACCGGTTTGGTTCCTGGTCTTGAAAATAATAAGCTCGGCATGGTGCTGGCCGAAAATAAGCGTATCGCGCACGGTAAAGTATTAGGAACAGGTTTTTATAATACCTGGGTTAATTTGCGTTTAAGCGACAATTATCAGCGTAACGCTTTCACTCGTCATCTTACACCCAACGATATTATGCATGTTCCCATTGCACACGGTGAAGGCCGTTTTGTGATGCCAGAAGCCTTGCGTTTGGAAGTTGCCGCGCAAGGTTTAAATATATT
>CAYUYG010000345.1:0-2434 GCA_964449125.1 uncultured Coxiellaceae bacterium
TCACCTTCCACCATGACTCGAATCAATGGCTCAGTGCCTGAGCGACGCAGCAGAATTCGTCCTTTGCTACCAAGTTTTTGTTCTGCCTGTTTAACCGCTTGTTGAATAGCTGGCTTATCAAGCGATGTATCAGTAGTCTGGGTACGGATGTTAAGCAGTATCTGCGGATATTTGATAAGACCAGCACGGATATCAGCTAGCGATTGTTGTAATTGCCGCATAGCTGCTAACACTTGTAAGGCAGTAATGATGCCATCACCCGTCGTCGTCATTTCACGACAAACAATATGGCCTGAGGGCTCACCGCCAAGACTCCAGTGCTGCTTAGTTAGCTCATTAATGATATATCGGTCGCCGACTGGCACGCGCACAAATGGCAAGCCCCAGGCAATCAGTGCCTGCTCCAGTCCAAGATTGGACATAGCTGTCCCAACGATGCCGCCTTTAAGCGTACCCTGCATGTTTTTATGCTTGATGATGATATACAACAACTCATCACCATCTAAAATATGCCCCTTGTGATCAATCATCACGACGCGATCACCATCGCCATCCAAGGCAATGCCCAAATCAGCCTTGTGTTCCAATACAGTTTCACGCAATAGCTCAGGATGAGTTGCCCCGCAATCCAAATTGATATTCAAGCCATTGGGCTCAATTCCAATATCAATGACTTCAGCACCCAATTCGCGGAACACACTAGGCGCGATGTGATAAGCCGCACCGTGTGCACAATCCACCACTATTTTTAAGCCGTTTAAAATAATGTCTGAAGAAACGGTGCTTTTACAAAATTCAATGTATCGCCCTGGTGCATCCACAACACGTATGGCCTTGCCTAATTCGGCCGAATCAACGGTGGTCATAGGCTGCTCTAGCTGCTCTTCAATTGCTGATTCCAGGCTATCTGGTAATTTGGTACCTTGAGCGGAGAAAAATTTGATGCCGTTGTCGTAATAAGGATTATGCGAAGCACTAATCACAATGCCAGCTTGCGCGCGTAAGGTTCGTGTCAAATAAGCAATGGCAGGCGTAGGCATGGGACCTAGTAAATGGGTATCAATGCCAGCAGCTGACAAACCTGACTCCAACACCGATTCAAACATGTAGCCAGAAATACGCGTGTCTTTGCCAATTAAAACCTTGCCACTGCCTTGCCGTGCCAGAACCTTGCCCACTGCCCAGCCGAGCTTTAAAACAAACTCAGGGGTAATAGGCCAGATACCAACGCGTCCGCGAATGCCATCCGTACCAAAATAACGTCGCATTTTATGAGATGGAGGCGTCATTTCAAGTAATTGTGCCATCGGCTGGTGCAGTCCCTTCATTTTCGTCAAGCGGTGTCACTTTTTTTTCTTCTTTATCTTCTTTTTCAGGCGCTTTCGGTTTGGATTGGTTGGAGGAATCTTTATTGTTCTTCCAATCTTTAGGTTCACGCACAGTACGCCCACCCATTACATCTTGGATTTGATCGATGCTTAAGGTTTCATATTTGACTAATGCTTCAGCCATATTATGCAATTTCTCAATATTCTCTTTCAGCAACTGATCAGCACGACGGTAATTGCGCTCAATAAGAGCGCGCACTTCTGCATCGACCATACTGGACATCGCTTCAGATACTTCTTTATGACGCGTGATGGAGTGACCTAAAAAGACTTCCTCATCATTATTGCCCAGTGCAAGCGGACCCACTTTTTCAGACAGCCCCCACTTGGTAACCATATTGCGTGCGATTTCAGTCGCTTTTTGAATATCGTTGGAAGCGCCTGTTGTCACTTTGCTGACGCCAAAAATAATTTCTTCTGCCAAACGACCACCAAACAAGCTAGAAATCTTACTTTCCAGGTATTCGCGGGTATAACTGTATTTATCGGCTTCAGGCAAGAACATAGTCACACCTAATGCTCTGCCACGAGGGATGATCGTGACCTTATGCACAGGATCATGATTAGGTACAAGTAAGCCCACAATGGCATGACCTGCTTCATGATAAGCAGTCAATTTCTTTTCTTCATCGGACATAACCATAGAACGGCGTTCTGTTCCCATGATGACTTTGTCTTTCGCCCGTTCGAAATCTTCCATGTCAACTGCACGTTTGTTCGCGCGCGCAGCGAATAAAGCAGCTTCATTGACAATATTTGCCAAGTCAGCACCAGAGAATCCTGGTGTACTTCGCGCGATAACACTTACATCGACGTCATCGGTAATGGGGACTTTACGACTATGCACACGTAGAATTTGTTCGCGACCGCGCACGTCTGGCAAACCAACCACCACTTGACGGTCAAAACGACCAGGCCGTAACAAGGCAGGATCCAACACATCCGGACGGTTAGTTGCTGCAACGACAATCACACCTTCATTGCCCTGGAAACCATCCATCTCAACTAATAACTGATTTAATGTTTGTTCGCGTTCATCATGTCCG
>CAYUYG010000346.1:0-2431 GCA_964449125.1 uncultured Coxiellaceae bacterium
ATCAGGCGTTAGCGCGATGCCAGACGGTTGTATATCAAGATTAATCGTCGCCGAGATGGCGTTTGTTACAAGATTAACCACGCTGACCGTTGTGCCAAACGGGAAGAAATTATTGCTGCCAAAATTGGTGACATAGGCAAATTTCCCATCCGCTGTTACCGCGATGGCAAATGGCCCAGAGAAGCCGGTGATGGTGTCAATGACGGTATTGTCGCTTGTTCGTATAACACTCATGGTGCCATTTCCGGGGGTGCCATCAGTATAATTTATTGTATAGACATATGCACCATCGGGTGATTTTGCTAATGCGGCAGGTGCAAGATCAACAGTAATTGCTGGACCAACAATGGCATTGGTATTCAAATTAACAACGCGTACCGTTGTGCCATTACCACTCAAAACACCCTCTGGACCGCCATAATTATTGACATACGCCGTAACGCCATCGGGTAAGATCACCATGCCTGATGGACCATCAAAGCCACCAATGGTTCCTATGACGGTATTGGTTGCTACATCAATAATACTCACGGTAGTGCTATTGCTGTTGGTTACATATGCTCGTGTACCAGCAGCGTTCATGGTGATGGTGTATGGTTGATTAAAGGTAGGGCTGCTAATTGTTGCTGCAAGCAGATTGTTGGTGAGATCTAACACGCTGACGTTGTCTACATTGGGCAGTGTGTAATTATTATTATTGGCAACATACGCAAAGCGATTATCTGGTGTGAGCGCAAGTCCTGCAGGATTGACTCCTACATTAATAGTGGCGACGACGGTATTCGGTTCAGTTGCGCATAAGAACGTTGACCAGCATGATAAAAAACTTATGGCAAAGATTTTTGATTTTGCTTGCATTACATTTCCTTTTAAAATGTGAAGACTTTCCAAATTATCCTCAAACTAGTTAACAAAGAGAAACTGTCAATATATGCTGAAATAAATACAAGAAATTATCTTCGAATGAAAACCATGACAGAACGACAAAAAAAATTTTATGACGCATTGCCCGATTCCTGGAAAAAACCGCTAGAAGAAGTGTGTCAGCGGCCAGAGATTGATGCGTTAGTTGCATTTTTGCAAGAACGCGAATTGGCTGGTGCGACAATATATCCTGCAAAAGAGAACATTTTTGCAGCGCTCAAAGCCACGCCATTTAATAAAATGAGCGTCGTGATTGTGGGGCAAGATCCCTATCATGGCCCAGGCCAAGCGCATGGCCTGAGCTTTAGTGTTCCTGCTGGCATACCGATACCACCGTCATTACGCAATATCTTTAAAGAATTGCATGGTGATATTGGGATGGCCATACCAAAACATGGCAGCCTCACCGGCTGGGCAGAGCAAGGCGTGCTTTTGCTCAATGCAATTTTAACGGTTGAAGACGGCAAGCCTGCAAGTCATGCAGGAAAAGGGTGGGAAATTTTTACTGACGCAATTATTGAGCAGATTATTAAACGCAAACATCCCACAGTTTTAATGCTTTGGGGGGCATATGCACAAAAGAAAGTAGCAAACTTGCACATGCATTTGAATCCGCAAAAACATTTAGTGCTCAAATCCGCGCACCCATCACCGCTTTCAGTAACTGGATTTTTGGGGTGTAAACATTTTTCACAGGCAAATGCATTTTTGAAGGAACATGGCCTGCCAGAAATTCAGTGGACAGGCCTGTAAAGAATTAAAGTTTTCTATTGATTGTCCTTACAAATTTTCATTACAATATTATTAAGAAGTTTTTTACATAGGGGGCCTAACAATGTACGTTTTAGCAATTTTTCTTTCCATACTCGGTACCACAATACCGCTTCAATTACATTCATCACAAGCAAATAAAGCTGAGCTGGCAAAGATTGCTACAATAAATTCACTCGATGAACAATTGATTAATGCAGCAGCAAATAATCAACTTGAAGAACTACAAAAATTATTAAAAGCTGGCGCTGACATAAATGCAAAGAATAAATGGGGACAAACGCCTCTTATAATGGCAGTTCGAAATGGGCATGTTACTATTGTCGAAGCCTTAATCGCGGCCAAAGCCGATCTTAATGCTCAGACAATGGATGATCGGACAGCACTCATGACAGCTGTTTCAAGCCCTCATATGGTAATACCTAATAATCGCAAAAAAATTATATTAATACTCCTTGATGCGGGCGTTGATCCCTATATGAAGACAAATCAAATACCGCCGCAGGATTTTTTTTCGATGCTCGGACAATATGAAGAATTATTCGATGATACTGAAATTCAAAAAAAATTCGCAGAGATGTATGTTCCAGCAGATAAAAGAAAGCCAGTTGTAAAAGGTTCGCCCCGTAATTAAACCCGGGAAATAGGCAAATATTCTTAAAACGGCCCAGTTATTTATCAAATTGAAAATACGATTATTTCAACAACGGGCTGGTGGGTTCGTACTAAAAAATCC
>CAYUYG010000347.1:0-2429 GCA_964449125.1 uncultured Coxiellaceae bacterium
CATCGATGGCCTTATATAGTTATTATTATCAACCATTCATCCAGTGACAAAGCGACGGCGTGAAAATGAATGAATGTTGATAATACCACGGTTTAGCACTGTTGCGAAGCAACATATAAGTGCGCATTTAGCTGACTTTAGGAATTTGCCTTCGGCAAATATTGTGAGGCCTTGCTCACGAGGTAGGGTAGAGATGAGCGAGCTGTATAGGATACATAGCAAAATGGTGCGTTTTTATAAGCATTATAGTACGTTGGGTAGGGCCAGTATTTGGCTTGGTAAAATAATTGCATAGGGTGCTTGCGCGAGCAAAGGTGGGCTGTTATGCTAACCCAACAAACCCCAATAAGGACAATAACATGACGTTTGATTTATCCGAAAAATTACAAACCATCGCTGATAAAAAGCAAAAGCTCCTAGAGGAAGAAACCCGCCTTATTCAAAAACGTAAGCAAGACATTGGTGCTCTGGCCGAAAAAATTGGCCTACTCGCCGCGCCGGATGCTCTTCTTGCCGGGCTGCTGCTGGAAGGTAAAAAAATCATGGAAGACGGTGGCAAGCGACAGGAGGACCTCGCCGCCAACGGCCATAAATTTCTCTATCGACGAAAAAACACACAAACAGCTAACCAAGCTGCGAGCCAAACTTAATTATCTTGAAAGACAATTTAAACGTATGCGAACGTTAGAAAGAAAAGCAGATACGCGCCGAAAAATTGAGCTAGGCGGCCTTGTGAAAAAGGCGGGGCTTGATAGTGAATCAACCGCTGTCATCTACGGCGCTCTTCTTGATGTGGTTGAGAGGTTACAAGAAAAGAACGAACACTGGCAAAGTATTTGGCGAGCCAAAGGGGATTTAGCGTTTAGCGAACCTATGGAACCATAAGGTTATGCTTGAGCATTATTATCAGTCGGCCAATCAACTTTGTACGGTGCTATCACATAACAGCCTTGAAGCACTCCAACAGGCATTAAAAAAGAAAAGTCTTGTTGGCGCTTCTTTCCTTGGCGAAGAAAGGCATTTGCAGTATCATCATCTAATTCAGAAAATAATGGATAACTATCTTGAAAATAAACAAGATAGAGAATTGTTTGATTTATCAACCATACATAAGGACTTATAATGCTAAACATCATTCGTACACCTCATGATGAGTTTGTCAAAGAGATGATGGAGCACCCTAAAGTTGCTAAAGATTTCTTTGAGAATCATCTACCAAAAGAAATTCAAGATAAAATTATATTAGATACTTTAAGGCCAGAGAAGGGGAGCTTTATTGATCCCGACTTAAAGAAGCACGACAGTGACTTAATTTTTAGTGTTGAACTAGTCAATCATGACAAAGCTTTGCTTTATATGTTAATCGAACACCAAAGCAAACCAGACGAGTTAATGCCCTTTAGACTTATGTATTATATTTTCCAGGGCCTCAAAAGGCACGTACTACAGAATGAGAAGAAACCTTTACCGCTTCCGCTCATTTACCCTCTGGTATTGTACAATGGCACGGCACCCTATAACGAGTCTAAGGATATTTTTCCTTTGTTTGGACAATTTGAGTCGTTAGCCAGGGAAGTTTTCTTCGCGCCTTTTCAGCTCATAGACGTGGCAACACTATCAGATGATGATATCCGAAAACATCGCTGGGCAGGGCTCATGGAGCTTAGCCTTAAGCGTGCCCAACACTTACAGTTCGAATCATGGATCAAGCTTCTAAGCGAACGCTTAGAGGCTATCCACGTAGAAATAGGTGACGATTTAATCAATATTGTGCTACAATACGGGTTAAGAAAGTATGAAATTGCAAGGGCTGAGCCTAAAATGTACTTAGATACGATTCGTAAGGCTTTAGCTCCACAATATGAGGGTAATATTATGACGCTTGAACAAGCTATCAAAACTGAAAATCTTCAACACACACTGTTAGCCATAGCGCTTTTAAAGTCTGGCCACAGTATCGACGCGGTCGCTAAAGAGACTGATCTTACCGCAGAAGATGTGAAAAAAATTCAGCAATCTATCTTGCACTAAGTTCTTTTATAAGCTTAAGGCTTTTGGTACCTTAAAAGGTAAAAATGTTTGACATTTTCCATCAGTATGGCTAAGCTAGCCTTGAGCGTCGTTGCTCAATTCGCATGTCAATGCGTGGATTTAAACAAAAATGACGAAACGCTTATAGCGGTACTTACTTTTAATCATCGAAGTGATGTATTAAGAGACAAGGTGATGACCTAAGTTATCATTCGTTACTTTCCGCCCAGCGGGGCGGGTAGAGCCAAGTCTTATGACTTGGCTTTTTACTTTGTGGCCATCCACTTCCACGTCGATGGTTTAAATGACCTACCTTATTAGGGGTATGGATTAGCCATGCAAAATTTGCCTAGCTAGTTTGTATCGTAAATCCTTATACAAACCATGGATCCTTATTC
>CAYUYG010000348.1:0-2421 GCA_964449125.1 uncultured Coxiellaceae bacterium
GATGAAGCCCAAGCATCGTGTGATGCTGGCATTGAAACTATCCGTTTATTGACTAATCTTGAAACGGAGCATGCAAAATTATTACAAGTCGTATTGTTCGGACAACCAGAATTGGACACACGTTTAAATCAATCCAATTTACGTCAACTTAAACAACGTATCACCTTTACCTATCGCCTCCCGCTAATGAATCGTGAAGACCTTGATGTGTACATTAACCATCGACTGGCAGTTGCTGGCCATACTCACGGTAATTTATTTACGCGCAAGGCACGTAATTTGTTGTACAAAGCGAGCTCCGGTGTACCACGCATTGTCAATATCCTTTCCCACAAAGCCTTGCTAGTTGCTTACGGACAAGGTGAAAAACATATCGATCATAAAGCCATGCGGCTTGCCGTCAGTGATACTGAATCAGTGATCAAAAATCGCAGCCAGCATTTGGCATTATTGTTATTTGGCAGTGCGGCATCTGTCGCTCTCATCGCAATGATTATTTATCTAACAGGAAATATTTCGCGATGAGTTTGATCAATAACATGCTCAAAGATTTGGAAAAGCGTAAAACTATTGATGGACGCCTACCCACGATTGCATTATTGACGCGCAGACCAACTCGGTTATTACCAGCAAAAATTGTCATACTTGCTAGCGCTGCATTATCTCTTTCAATTGTATTGCTTTTATCGGCTATTCTTTGGCCGACACCCAACCATCGTTTGGCACCTATGTTAACAGTCAAGAATACTATTGTCAGTCCGTTGCCCGAAGTTAATCCCGTA
This sequence comes from uncultured Coxiellaceae bacterium, assembly GCA_964449125.1. Classification (GTDB taxonomy): domain Bacteria; phylum Pseudomonadota; class Gammaproteobacteria; order DSM-16500; family DSM-16500; genus Aquicella. The sequence goes on from CAYUYG010000348.1 coordinate 783, forward strand.
TGGTTTGCACCTACTTCTATTATGGGCGTTACCCTGCAAGTGAAGGACAATATTACCGAAATTACTTTTTTATTGGATCATGCTGCTCTATACCGTTTAAATAGCAGTGATTTAAGTAATCAATTTTCCCTCGTCATCGAACATGCCAAAATGCAGTCTGAATTGCCACCCGTGCGCTATCTCAAAACCGCCATTCAAAGCATGAAAATGGCAACTGGCAAAGACAGCACGCAATTTATTTTTAATCTTTATCCAGATTCCACAATCAAATACGTTAATTTAAATGAGAACGATGCCAAACCGGAATTAGTTGTTGCAATTGAACAGGGCTCGCCGCATCAAGACAAGCCAACAGAACAAACGGTGCGTACAGAACAGGGTATTAATGACACGCCAACGGCTATTAAAACACCCGCTATGCAATCAGTCTTATTAGAAAAATATCAAAGTGCCTTAACCAAAGCAGAGAATGGTAATTACGATACAGCCATTAATGATTTGACCGCCCTGCTTGATATGGAACCTGCTTACAAAGATGCACGTGTTTCGCTTGCCGCCCTTTTAATTGACCGCGGTGATAATACGCGTGCTTTGGCGATTATCAATAAAGGCATGGAAATCACTCCAAACCATTTACCTTTTGTCGAACTCAAAGCGCGTTTGTTATCGCTAGCAGGTAAAACTGACCAGGCCATTACTTTATTGCAAAAAGAAGCACCGCCGTTGCAAGAAAATCCCGAATACCATGCTTTTTTGGCTGCTCTATATGAGCAAAATAATAATGATAAGCTGGCAAGTCGTTTGTATAGTCAACTTACGACTCTCGATCCTAAGAATAGTAACTGGTGGTTTGGTTTAGGGGTATCACTGGATAAATTAGGCCAGGCAAAACAGGCTGTGCTTGCTTATAATAAAGCCAATGCCGCTGGTGGATTGACGATGGAATCCAATTCCTTTTTACAAGATCGTTTGCGTGCTTTGCGTGAGGCTATCGATGATAGGGAATAAAAAAAAATCGTACATCGCTGAAATGCTGCTTGAGAAAAAACTTATCACGCAAGAACAATTAGATCAAGCCATTGAAGAACAGAAAAAAACCGATAAAAAAATCGGGCAAATTTTGGTTGAAATGAAATTTATTGAAGAAGACAAATTATTTCACAGTATTGCCGAACAATTACACATTCCTTATATTGATTTAAAAAGCTATCCGCTTGATCCTGAGTTTGTGAAATTACTACCTGAATTCTATTCCCGACATTTTCGAGCCGTTCTATTAAAAAATATTGATGATCGTTATCTTGTGGGCATGGTCGATCCACAAGATTTAATCGCGCACGATGAAATGGAACGTATTTTAAAGAAAAAAATTGATACAGCGTTGATACGTAATGAAGATTTATTATATACGCTGGATAATATTTATCGACGTTCTGAAGAAATCTCTCACTTTGCCGAAACCCTGTCCGCAGAATTGGAACCATCGCAACGCAATATCTTATCTGATACACAAGATTTTTCTTCTGAAGATATGCCAGTCGTTAATTTACTACGCTCCATTTTTGAAGACGCTGCGCAAATTAATGCCTCTGATATTCACATTGAACCAGATGAAAAAGTTCTGCGTATTCGTTTACTA
>CAYUYG010000349.1:0-2407 GCA_964449125.1 uncultured Coxiellaceae bacterium
TGAAGCATTTGGACTGGTCATGACGGAGGCGATGAGTCACGGCCGTCCGGTCATTGGCTCAAATCGCGGCTCGCCTCTTTGGTTAATCGACGATAAAAAAACCGGACTTATTTTTGATCCTTGTAAAACCGGTGATTTAGCGGAAAAAATTTTACAGCTCGCAGACAATATGCCGTTAGTCAAAGCACTCGGAACACAGGGATTCCAGAAATGGCAAACACTGCCGGATAATCGTGAAGCATTAGCGAGTATTACGCGAATGTATGACAAGGTGTTACTGGACTCTTGATTCTTACGCGGTAATACCGTCATCGTGAGGCGTGCTGTCTGCGACGACGCAAGCCCACCCGTCATTGCGAGGAGTCTTGTCTACGACGAAGCAATCCAGAACAACCTTCCCCATCAAATACAGTCCTGGATCGCCACGCTCGCTTCACTCGCTCGCGAAGACGGTGAGTGTATCCATTTCAACGCACTGCTTGCATCCCGCACGCGCAGCGTTGCGGGATCCGGTCTAAAACAATTTTATATCGAAATACTGTATTTAATTTTTTAAACCAGACCCCGCAACAAGTGCGGGGTGACAGAAAACGACCAGATCACGCAACAAGTGCGGGTGACAGAGAAATACCAGATCACGCAACAAGTGCGGGTGACAGAAACAAACGTAGGTTGGGCTGAGTGTACGAAGCCCAACGTAAGGAATTACTTTGCACCCCATCCGTCACTTGTGCCACCTTCCCCGAAAGGAGAAGGGTGATCAAGATGTTGCAAGACTCGGTGACAAAAACGTAGGTTGGGCTGAGTGTACGAAGCCCAACTCATCGATGCGTCACGCAACGAATGCGGATAACACACATAAAAAATCTTTTTACACCTCATCCGTCACTTCGTGCCACCTTCCCCCGAAAGGGGAAGGAAAGAAAGGCTTTGCGGAATGACAAGCTTCGAAAAACAAAAAAGGGCGCAAAAGCGCCCTTCTCCGTTCCGCGACAATTACTCAGCGCTCAAGCTGGTTTCCAGTGTATTCAGTTTCACTTTTTTGAAACCTTTAACCTTGGACAAGTCTTGAATGGTTTTGTAGTCGCCATGTTTTTTGCGATAAGCAACAATGGCGCGTGCTTTAGAAGCATTCAAGCCCTTAACTTTCATTAATTCTTTAGCGCTCGCCTTATTGATGTTTAATTTGGTATCGATGGATTGTTGAGTGCTTGCATCCGTTGTTTGCACTGCAGGGGTCGTTGAATCCGCTGAAGCAGGGGTAACTTCATCAGCAAAAACTGGACTGGCAATAACAACTGCAGCAACGACAGCAAGTAAGGAACGATATAAAGACATAGTTGTACTCCTAATTAAAATGATTACTATCCTGATATAACAACACGTAACGATGCATCGTGCGCAAACGCGCCAATGTGTGTTAGAGTGTTGGATTGTTTTCTACCCCTAGAACAGGGAAGAACCGGCTGCACTCATGTAGCATGAATGCGGAACCGTTAGCAGGAAAATATACTTTCCTGCCGTGAAAAAATCTATAGAAACTATAGCGAATAAGTAAATATTTTTGTTAAACTTTGCTCATTATTGAATGCCTATCCCATCCTGTAAGGAATTAGCAATGCAAGTACAAGTTTCTTCCCACATTAAGTCGCAGCTCAGCGCGTTGGTTTTAGTTTTCGCGTTAAGCACGCCGGCTTTTGCCAACCCGGTCATCCCCATCCCGACCCAACCACAGCAACCGTCTTTCATGCCCAGCGCGCCTAACCTGGATGCAACTGGCTATATTCTGATAGATGCAAACAGCGGCAAAACCTTGGCTGAAAAAAATTCTGATCAGCGTATGCCGCCGGCCAGCCTGACTAAATTAATGTCCATGTACATTATTTCAGCGGCCCTCAAAAATGGACAAATCCATTTAGATGATAAAGTGCGGATTAGCACGAAAGCTTGGAAAACCGAAGGTTCGCGCATGTTTGTGAAAGTAGGCGATGAAGTACCGGTACGTGAGCTCTTGCAAGGCATTGTGGTGGCATCCGGTAATGACGCCACCGTGGCACTCGCTGAACACATCGCTGGCACCGAAGAAGCTTTTACTTCCATGATGAACCAACAGGCACAGATTTTAGGCATGAAAAACAGTCATTTCATGGATAGCACTGGTTTGCCTAACAAAGACCATTATTCTACTGCACACGATCTGGCCATATTGACGCAAGCATATATCCAGCATTTTCCTGAAGATTACAATTTGTATTCTGAAAAATGGTTTGCCTATAACGGTATTCGTCAGCCAAACCGTAATCGCCTCTTGTGGCGCTATCAATATGCGGATGGCTTAAAAACCGGTCATACCAACGAAGCTGGCTATTGCCTCGTGGGTTCTGCGAAAAAAGATGGCATGCGCCTG
>CAYUYG010000350.1:0-2395 GCA_964449125.1 uncultured Coxiellaceae bacterium
AATTTCCCTGACTAAGCGGTCATGTGTATTTTTGTCGCCCATCACCCAGCCGCCGCCATGAAAAAACATCACGGCCGGCAAAGGATTTTGCGCATCTTTGGGGCGATAAATGGTAATGGACACGGAGCCGCTTGGGCCGACTGGCAAAGTATGTTCTTCCATGCTGACCGCTTTTTTGGCTACATCAATGTTTTGCACGCTAAGCAACACACCGCGCGCCTCTTGCGGTGGTAGTGTTTAAAGTGTTTGCCCGCCAGCAGCCGTTAATTTTTCGAGGAAAGCCCAAGTATGGGGCTCGATCAGCTTGCTTAAATCCATGATATTTTCTCCGTCAACTAGGTCTATCTAAATGCAGGTGTATGGATAATTATAACGAATTAAACATCGGGAAGGATATGGAAGGGCCCGACAAATGTCAGGCCTTTGTGGAATACTTAAGCATGGTTAGTTAATTGCTGCGCTTTTTGAGCATTATAAGAAGCCTGCTGTCTATCACCAATTTTCACGTATGCTTCTGCAAGCAATTGGTAAGGCTGCGATAACATGGCACTATTTTTACCATAAACATGCTGATAAATTTTGATGGCTTCATCAAACTGATTGCGAGCATCAAATGGTTTATTTATTTTTAGGTAAGCTTGTCCAAGGGTAATGAAGTTGCGGGCCGCGTATGGATTTTGCAAATAATCTTTTCGTTCGCGCCATTGTTTATTTAGATCATTCAGCATGGCCAGCGCTTCTGGATCACGGCTATTTTGTTCCAAAATGATGGTTGCTAATCGATTTTTTGCTCTGAGATATTGATCATCTTTGCCGTCTTTTATGTGTTCGTACATCGTTAAAGCGGTTTTAAAACTGGTTTCAGCGAGACCATAATCTTTCGATTCATATTCTACTAAGCCTTGAATGCAATGCGCAAAGGCAACGGCTTTGTTTTGAGTCTTGGGATAAGCTGTTAGAACTTTATTGTAATAGTCAGTCGCTTTTTGTTTGTCAGCTTGTTGATGGGTTAATGCATATTTTTGTTCATACGCATAGGCCATATGATTATTGTTCCAGGCTTTGTCCATTTTATCGATCAGCAAACTATTTGCAGCCGTCATTTTGGCAATCGCCATATCAGGCTGATGTGCAACGTGAGTGTAATACGTGCCTAAACGATAAAGCATTTTTCCCAACATTTCCTGTTGTGGAGGCGTTAGATATGAGTACGTTTTCATGTTTTGTAGCAGCGTTTCGATACTGCGCACACGTTCTTGATTAGTAGAAATGGTTTTGTAATCTGTCCAGTCAAAGGTATATTCTTTGGCGTTTTGTTCAACTTGTTTGCTATAAATTGATTGTACGGAAACTTGGGCTTCAGGCCCAATCACCAGCTCTTTCTCTTTTTCGTTAGCGAAAACACTGCCGCTGAGGCAGCCTAATAGAATAATGACAGTAATGGCTTTCATCGCATTGTCCTTTTAATGTAGGTGATCTTCTTGAAGACTATACTATTGCAAAATTATGCCGAATAATGCTCTTTCGGATCAAGTAATGATGACATTCTAATCCTGGAGGGTCTATGAAAAAATCGAAGCTAGTCATGTGTGGAATAATCACATTGCTGGGTTTTGCAACGGTTCAGGCGGCGCCTGTAAAAAATATTCCATCGGAATTATTGTTAAATTGTCAGCTTAAAGACAAGGTTTATACCGCTAATTTGAATTATGTATTAAATAAAATAACGCCAAAACAAATCCCGCAGGTGTATTTTTTAAAAAATAAATCCAAGTATATGTTGGTGATTGATCACGTACAAAAAGATGCCGGCGCAAAAGCAGGGTGGTCTTCTTATCTTGCACCAGGCAAATGGTCAGCTTTAGCCGTGTCCCAAACTGGTTTTTCGGTACGTTGTACGATTTCACAACAAGGTAAGTTTTATCAAGGTGGTTGCGAAAAACTTCTTTCAGTATGCCAGCCGATGGCAGGCGCGACAATAAATGCCAATGGCAGTTATTGGGTGGCAGAAAATAAATCTTGGCAAGATTTTATTAAAATTATGCAGGAAAAAGGTGTCGTTTCTGCGAAAAAAATCAATTGAGACTGAAGGCGGCACCTTGTTATGCCGCCTCATCATTTAACGTTTGATGCAGCAGCCGTGATAAATGTTCACGTCAATCAGGGCTAACACGCCGTATTTATATTTTTTATCGCCATCCGTACAGCTACCTTTTTTAACGATCAAGGTTGCCTTATTTTCGACGGTTTTACTACGGTAAACACGGGCGTCTTCAAGAGTAGTTTTTTCAGCAGGCTGGGCGCCGACACCAGGAACAATAATCGGCGTCGTATTTTCTTTTCTAAAAATTATTTTGTCTGAAGCGATAGATAAATTCCAGTTAGGCTTGTTGCC
>CAYUYG010000351.1:0-2391 GCA_964449125.1 uncultured Coxiellaceae bacterium
GAATTTAATTATCGGCGCTCCCCGCAACTGGGCGAAAACGGTATTGGAATGGAATTTAGCTAATGATCCGTCTTTCGGTCCGCATACAGACGGCGGCTGCACAACATGCAAGGGAGCATTGACTATCGATGGCTCGAATATAAAGCGCAATGTTGCTTATTACATAATTGCCCATGCTTCTAAATTTGTTCCTGCGGGATCGGTGAGAATTGAAAGTAATAATGTAGGTGCCGTACATAACGTCGCTTATAAAACACCTTCGGGCCATTATGCAATGGTCGTGATTAACGAAGGCAATTCAGATACTCAGTTTAATATACGCATGAACAATAAATGGGCAACAGTAATGGTTCCCGGGGGCAGTGCAGCGAGTTTTGTGTGGTAATTATTTGGCGTCGAAGTCTACCACTACTTCATCGGTGCGCGGGTGCGATTGGCAGGTCAATATAAATCCTGCCTGCAGTTCCTCTTCTTCCAAAGCATAATTGGTATCCATTTCCACTTCGCCGCTTACCAGTTTTGCTTTGCACGTGGCACATACGCCGCCTTTGCAGGCAAATGGAAGATCAGCTCCCTGTTTAAGCGCACCGTCCAGTATGGATTGCCCTTCAAACGGAAGATTTAGTGAAAGCGAAACACCATCGAGCCTTATTGTGACCTTACTTTTTTTACCTGACGAAGTTTCTGCCGCATTTTTACTCACCGCTGTTTTTTGTCCCGGCACGGTGAATAGTTCAAAATGAATTTTATTAGCAGGAACATTTTTTGATAGCAACCAGTCTTTAATTGCAAAAATCATTTCTTCCGGTCCACATAAAAAAATATGATCGATGCTGGTTACATCGATCAACCCCTTTGATAGTTGCTCACATTTTTCTTTATCAATTCTTCCGTGATTTACAGGAGCATCCGTTTTTTCGCGGCTCAATACATGATGAACAGCGAAGCGCGACATGTATTTATTTTTCAGCCCTTCCAGTTGCTCACGAAAAATAATATTGTTCCTGTCGCGGTTACCATACACCAGCGTAAAACTGCTCCCGGGTTCTGTACCTAATACAGTTTTGATGATTGATATAACAGGAGTAATGCCGCTTCCTGCTGCAAAGGCGAGGTAATTTTTAGCAGCTGTTTTATCTGCTTTTGTACCAAACCTTCCGCTTGGGGGTAACACTTCTACCTGGTGTCCCGGCTTAAGCTTCTGATTGGCCAGGCCGGAGAATTTACCTGTGGGAATTTGTTTGACAGCTACCCGCAATTCATTATCAAAAGGGCTGCTGCAAATGGAATACGAGCGGCGTAGTTCTTCGCCGTCCTGTTTCAGCTTAAGTGTGATGTTTTGTCCGGCCTCAAAAAGAAACTGGTCCTTAAGATTTTCGGGTATATCGAAAGCGATAGAAACACATTCGGGAGTTTCTCTTCTCACATCTTTTATGGTAAGCAAATGAAATTGAGTCACGAGGTAATTTAAATTAAGGGGCTAAAATAGAATTAATTTTTTAACCCTTCCACAAGGATCAAAACCATATTCTGTTCGAGTAGCTCGCCGGAAATTTTTTGCCTGCTGCGGTGCCATGATTCGATACCACTTACAGCATGCAGCAAAATCAGCACGGCCGTTGGTGCGTCAATCTTTTTTATTTCTTCTTTACGGATGCCTTCTTCGATTATGGCAGCAATGCGCTGGCGGTGCGTGCGGCGTTGGTTCTTGAAGTTAGAGAGATAAGGATCCTGCAAATGTTTCCATTCCCTGTCGCTTACATACACTTCCTCGTAATTATGGATCATCTGCCTGATATGGAACCTCAGTATCAGTTCGATCTTAGCGATGGCGCTTACGTCGGCAGCGATCACCTCATCCATATAGGTAGTGAACTTGTTCGCGATCTTGAAGCAGATCTCCTGCAGCAGCTCGGCCTTTGAGTTGATATGATTATAAAGGCTCGCAGCCTCTACCCCCACATTTTCTGCAAGGTCGCGCATAGAAGTTGCGTTAAATCCGTGCTTGCGAAACAGGTGCGCAGCCTTCTCCAGGATCACTTCCCTTCGGGGGCTATTCTTCTTTCCTTTTGTTAATGCCATGATGGTTGATGATCAAATATAAAATTTCCTTTAGGTTTGCACACCAAATAAACACCTGAAAACTTAAATATGTCGCTAATAGTTGTAGGAAGCATGGCTTTTGATGCCATCGAAACACCATTCGGAAAAATAGACAGAATTGTTGGAGGCTCAGCTACTTATGTTGCCTATACTGCCAGTAATTTTGTGAAGCCAATTCAGCAGGTATCTATCATCGGAGAAGATTTTCCGCAGGAGGTTCTCGATGAGCTCGGCAGCCGCGGCGTTGACTTTGACGGCGTAGAGAAAGTAAAAGGGAAAAAATCCTTC
>CAYUYG010000352.1:0-2385 GCA_964449125.1 uncultured Coxiellaceae bacterium
AAAAGAGCTTGCGAATTGCACTCCGGCCTAGCAACATTCTAAAAAGAATGTTTTCGCGTTCGGTGAGAGTAATCTCAATGGGACACATTTGTCAAGCGATAATGATAGGCGTCATAATGACATATCGCTCTTCTTCATGCCCCCCCGAGTCAGTGACCAGACGTTTATCTACCACCTCAGCCGTGCAGGTAATAATTTGCGCTGTATCATGCTGCATGGGATGAATGTCAAAGCTAATTTTATTTTTGCCATTTTCAGTGAAGGGTTGTAACGAAAAAGCGTGTAAAGCCGATGTACGGGCGCCGGTATCGATTTTGGCTTTTATTCTGGCGATATTAAGTTGAGGTAAAGCAATCCATTCGCGCCATCCAATGATGGGGTATTTGCGAATCGGTTTAATCAGTTTGGGTTGTTCGGGTTCCATTGGAGTCCTTAGCAAGCAAAAACGCTGCTACTTTAATCCTAACATAACCTGTCTTTTTCAGGTTGAGCCGGAAAAGGGGCAGCAAGTTGATTTTTTTTTAGTCTATTTTTTTAACCACATGATTTTTTGTTATTTTTAAGGCGAATCTTAATGTTTTAAGATTTTCTTAAGCCTGCTGTGATTATAGTCGAAGGGTAATAATAAAAAAAGGAAACGAAGATGAATCCAAGAGAGACTAGAGAAACCATGGAATTGCGCCGAGAGAAAGCACACTGGGATGAGGTTAAACTTGCAGAGACTGCCGCTTGTTTAGAAGCCGAATCAGCGACTAGCCAACCTGGTTCAAACAGTACGACTGCCGAGATTATTAAAAAAACATCTCCTTTTAGCTCGAAAAAATTTCAAGAGTGGCTCAAAGAAAGACCCCCTGTTACGCCAAGTCGGCATGAAGATCCTAAGCCACTTGCTCAGGGGGAAGTGGACCTTCCTTTGACAGAGGTGCCAGAGGATGGGGTATTTGCCTTGGATTTGGTAGATAAAAAAGCACCTAATCAATCGCCAAGATTAGGTAACTAAAAAAACTAAATTAAGCAGGGACGCTTTTTTTGCGAATAAAAAACCAAATAAAAACCAAAATAAATAGTAGAGCAAGGAAAGGAAATCCCCATAATAAAAACGTGTGATAGTTCAAGCGCGGTTTTAATAAAATAAATTCTCCGTAACGTTTTACCAGATAATCTTTAATGGCTTCATCCGATTGTTGCTCATTCACCATGCGATAGATTTTTTCCCGCAAATCTTGTGCCAGTGGCGCATTCGAATCCGCGATATTTTGATTTTGACAAACAACACAACGTACCTCTTGCGTTAAATTGTTAAAACGCGCTGCGTCTTGCGAAGAAGTAAATGGATAAGAATAATTATCCGCGTAGGTATTCACGTAAAAAATAATTATTATAAAAATAAACAAGCGTTGCACGGTCAACCTTCTTCTTCCAGTTTTTGAATAAGCGGATAAATCACCTTGTCCCAGTTTGCTTGATCGATCGCACCGATGTGCCGATATACAATTTTTCCTGCCTGATTAATGACAAATGTTTCGGGGGTGCCATAGACGCCTAAATCAATGGCGGTATCGCCGTGTAGATCGCGGCCAGTTTGAATATAAGGATTACCATGTTGACTGAGCCAGTTTCGGGCTTGCTCCGGATCATCCTTGTAATTAATGCTGTACATCGGGATGTGATATTTATTTTTTATTTTCATCAGCATCGGATGTTCGATGCTGCAAGCGTAACACCACGTTGCCCATACGTTAAGCAAGCTGACTTTACCTTGCAAATCATGTGCCGTAAAACTCACTGCTGGTAGCAGTAAATTTTCGAGTTTAAAATCAGGCAGGGTTTCGCCAATTAAAGCAGAGGGAAGCTCATTGGGTTTCGAATAAAATAATTCACGCCACAATAAACCGAGTAGCATAAACAGCACCAGTAAAGGGATAAGTAATTTTAGTCGATTAGTTAATGTCATGTTTTTTCCCGGAGAAGTTGTTTGCGTTGCAAGATGGCAATCAGACCGCCTAACATCATAATTAGGCCGCCGCACCAAACCCAACGCATGAATGGTTTGTAATAAAGTCGCACTGACCAATAATCACCATCCAATGGTTCGCCCAGGGCGATGTAGAGATCACGAAATAATCCTGGATCAATATCTACTTTCGTCATGACCATATCGCGTACTGTGAACAAGCGTTTTTCTGGTGCCAGTGTCACGATGTGGCGTTGATTCTTAAGCACTTCAAATATGGCGCGAATGCCATGATAATTAGCGCCGTTTGCAGATTGCGTATCTAAAAATAAAAACTGATAAGGGCCGATCAGCGTCGGATCACCGGGTTTCATGCGTACAGCCCGTTCGACAGCCATCAGACTTGAAAGTAAAATCCCAATGATCAGCCC
>CAYUYG010000353.1:0-2381 GCA_964449125.1 uncultured Coxiellaceae bacterium
TACCCGCGAAGAAGATCGTATATTATCGAAGAAAATGCTGGGCCGAGGTCAACACGAAATAAACGACATTGTTGGTAACATCTTTTCTTCGTTTAACTCATTTTTCAGTAATAAACAACCGACCACGCCAAAACTACAGGTAGAAAAAGTGACTTTCCACTCAAAGCACCCTCGTACTCATTCGCGTTAAATCAAATAAGACAAGTCGTAAATTAATTCCGTGATTAGTCAGAATGCAAAATACTTTTTAGTAATGCACGTGTTTCGGGGAAGAATAAATCCTTCTTAATAGCTGTAATAATCCAAGCCAATAGCATTAATAAAACAAGGTTAACCAGCACTAAAATTAACAGGGATAATTGCCAGCTTAATTGCCAGGACACTAAATACAAAAACAACATGGCTAGTAAACAAACCCAAGTGGTCGTGAGGATGGCAACCATTAAAATACATAGCATCAGAATGCAAAAAATACTGCGCGCAGTCAGGCGAGCTTCAATTTCCAATAAAGAAAAAATATTGCCCACCACACCGAATAACATAGGAACAACCATGACAGCTCGTAAAAGATATTTGCTGATGGTACTTCTTTTTTTTTGTGTCATTATTTGTCCTTAACGAAGTCCTTACCTTTCATTTTATAAGAATTTTTTTAAAGTATCTAATTAACTGCGGCGATGCTGTAAATAAATATCAAAAAATCATTATTAGTCTATTTTACAAACAGCCTTGAGCTTATCAATGATCATTTTGGCCGGCTCTGGATCGCGTAATGAACCAATACCCTGGCCTGCCCACATAGACAAATAATCAGACCTACCTTGTTTAGCCGCCGCTTGGCGAATATCCAAGGTTAAATAATGCTGCAAAGGATAAGCGGGAATGATTTTATCTTCTTGCAGCGCACTTATAAAAGTATTATTAATCCCGCGTGCAAGCTTACCCGAAAAAGCTTGGGTGAACACAGTATCTTCGTCCTGACTTTGCAAGACGCGCGCCTTATAAGCATCGACAGCACCACTTTCAGGACAAGCCACGCCGCCCCGAGCGCCAGTACGGCAGCCATATCGTGCCCTGTCATGATACCACCCGCGGTGACCACTGGAAGGCTGAGTTCAGTTATTAACTGCTGGGTTAAGACGGTTGCTTCCCATAAAGACTTCTTGGGCTCACCGATAAATGTTCCGCGGTGACCGCCCGCTTCCGCGCCTTGCGCCACGACGATATCACAACCTGCTGCTGCCAGTGCTTGCGCTTCCTCGAGATTGGTTGCGGTGCCAATGATAATCGTGTGATTAGTTTTTAATGCCTGCATGTAATGTGAGGACAATAAACCAAACGTAAAACTAAAAACCGGTATCTTATAGGCCAATACAACTTCTAGCTGCTGCTCAAATTGATTAGGAGGAAAAACACATGAAGCTTGCTCAGGAATGCCTAATTCACGCCTAAATTGATTTAATTTTTTTTGCATGCTCGCAATCGCTTGCTGATCAATGACTGGCAAGGAGGGGATAAACAAATTGACATTGAAAGGGTGGTTCGTCAGTTTTTGCGTTTCTTGGATTTGTTTCTCTAATTGCTCTGGAGCAAGATAGCCACCACCTATGGAACCCAACCCCCCGTGATTGGAAACAGTGGCCGCTAATGTTGGCGTGCAAATTCCACCCGCCATTGGTGCGAGCAAGAGTGGGAAGGAAATATCAAGTAAGGATAATAATTTGGTTGTCGCTGCATTAATATTGCTGGTTGACATTGCTGATCGTAAAATCCGTTATCTGTTTTAATATCGCAGCCGAGGCAATATTAGCTGCAAATACGCCTGCGTAGGGGTTACCCCCTCCAATTGGCACCGTAGAACTGAATGTCTTACTGGCAATTAGCTGATTAGTTGCGAAGCGATTTAATTCTGCTTGTACACTCATGCGAAATACAGCGGGTCTAAGAGTATAATCTTGCTGGAATTCGGTAATTTGGGTATTGAGTAGGAAAGTATAATTACCCGTATAAGGTGGAGTAAGAACTGCACGGAAAAAATTCGTTTTTTGGAGCGTTTGCACAAGAAGCGATTCCAGCATTTGGGAAGGTGTTTCTGCCCAACGATTTTGACTGAAATAAGCAATCTGATAAGGCCGCACGGTATAAGCCATTTGCGAAGTATTGTAAACTGGCCGCGTATCGGGTTGCCCGACAAGCAATGTAAATGGTCGCTTCGTTCTTTTTGCAACCACAGGAACTTTTGTTAGCATGTAGGATTGTTGTGAATCCGGTTTAACCGGCGATAAAAATGAACAGCCGGACATGGCAGCGCAGGCCGCTATTATGCCCACTTTTTTTGCAAAAGCGTGTGAATTAAATATCATCTTCTTTCACCTGGCCCT
>CAYUYG010000354.1:0-2376 GCA_964449125.1 uncultured Coxiellaceae bacterium
CTTCCATATGCCGTAGCGGACCATTGACCAAACTCATATCGATTCGTTCATAAGGCGTCAGCACATTGCCTGTACTAATACTTTTATGCATGCCCTTCCATCTAATTTCCAACTCTGCGACCACGTCCTTATCCGTGCGCTCGATGATGCGGCTTTTGCCACACCAGGGCAAAAAACGCGGGTAATCTTCAATATTATTGACCAATTCAAACATTTGTCGCGCTGAATAAGGTACCAGCGCATTTCTTTTTAACGTATTCATATTGATAAATTGATTCCTGCCAAATAGATATGTCATTATACTGCGCGATATGAAGCAGACACAAAAGACAAATACATCAATTGCTCTCAACCGTAAAGCGCGGCACGAATTCTCTATTGAAGATACGTATGAAGCCGGAATCGCACTCGAAGGTTGGGAAGTAAAAAGTTTACGCGCTGGGCGTATTCAGCTCGATCAAAGCTATGTGCTCCTCCGCCATGGTGAGGCTTTTCTATTTGGCGCAAATATTACCCCACTGCCGACTGCCTCGACGCATATTAATCCCGATCCGCAGCGCACGCGCAAGCTCTTGTTGCACGCGCGCGAACTGGGTAAGTTGATTGGCAGTGTCGAACGTAAGGGCTATACCCTCGTACCGTTAGCCTTGTATTGGCATAATAATCGCGTAAAGCTCGAGATAGGCCTTGCAAAGGGTAAGAAGCTGCATGACAAACGCGCAGCTGAAAAAGACCGCGATTGGGAACGGCAAAAACAACGTTTAGCCAGAGGCAAGAAGTAACTTGCTATTTATCAACTGACTGAATAGTATCCTTAATTAGCTTTTTAATGATGTGTTAATAAATATTTCATTAATTTGACTATACTTTATATGGGGGCGACCTGGTTTCGACGTGGGTTGCAAAGCTTGAGGTGCATGCCGAGGACGTAACTATAACCTCGTAAAAAATGTTACAAACCAATAGTTGCTAAAAACGATCGCAACTTCGCTGCTGCAGCTTTAGCTGCTTAAGTCGCTTAATAACCGACACAGCGCCATCCACCAACTGTGCTTGTACGGTTGGAAACTTACGTAAGTAGGTGACGGGTGGTCATAGCTTACAAGCTCGCGGAAGGATCTGCCCGAGATCTGACCGCTAAAAAAAAGTGGGCTCGCTGTTTTAACACCATGTCGATCAGGGGTTGAACAGCTAAATCAAAGGATCGAATAAGCATGTAGACCCGATAGTAGAGGATCTGCGGACGCGGGTTCAATTCCCGCCGCCTCCACTGAATAAACAAAAAACCCATCTTCGGATGGGTTTTTTGTTTATTCAGAGAAGCAGTGGCGTTTAAACCGCGTAGCGGGTTCAAAATCCAGCAGGACAGCTGGATTTGACGCACGTTTTTTGTGCGCTCGCAGGGAGGGCGCGAGTCTATTCCCGCTAGGGATGTGCCGAGCAATTCCCGCCAACTGAGACCTCGAATAATTCCGCCCTTTCAAGAAACGTAGGTTGGGCTGAACAACGTGAAGCCCAACAGATAACATACAAACGTTGGGCTCGCAAACTCGGCCAACCTACAGCTTGCTAAAAATCTAATTCAGGTCAGCATAATCATTTTTTTTCTGAAAGGTTAAGTAAATAATTTGCTATTTCTTGCGTTTCTTTATTTGAAAAAGTGGGTTTAAAATACTTAACATAATTAAGGAGTTCATTTAAAGTTAAAATCTTTACGTATTGAAATTCTTCGCTTGGTTTAACGCTTGTTAAGACAATAAGATTTCTAATCGGGATTTTTCTTTCACCCCAATGATGTTGATCGATATTTAAATTACTGTTGGTTATTCCTTCATTTAACAATATAAACAGAGCGAAATTTGACCTTTTTATTTGCTGCACGGGAGATCTCAAGCTTAAGTTGTTTAGCGATTGCTTACTCCAGTTTTTTGTCTCAATTAAAAAAACACCGGCAGGAGAAATTAAAACGTGGTCAATTTGAATAGATTTAATATAATTATCTTCTTGTCTATTGTAAACAGGAGGGGAAAATGTAAAAGAAAAATCATTTATCAAGAAATATCCCTCGGGTAAATTTTCTAATTTTTTTACTACTTTTTGTTCGCCTAAGGCTCCGTAAATAAAAGTATTGATTTCATCAATTACTCTTTTTTTTCTTTCAAGCTCTTCTAGCAGACTCAAACTACTTTCGTTTACCACATCCATGAAACACGAATTAATGTATTGATAACGATTATTTTTTTTAGTTAAAGTGCTCACTAAGTGTCGGATGGAGTAAGTAATTTTTGAAGTTAAATTATGTTCGTTAGTGCGTATTTTATTTTTAATGTAATGCTTTTTAAAATAGTTAGTGAATGTTTTAATTATACTTGTCGA
>CAYUYG010000355.1:0-2375 GCA_964449125.1 uncultured Coxiellaceae bacterium
TTGGAAAAAAAATTCCGCGTACATACAGTATTGACCCTGTCAGAAATATTGAATTCATTACTGGAGTCCACGCTACTCAGCCTATCCGAACGTCAAATCGTTGAGCAGTATTTAATGGAGAAATCAACCTGATGCACGGTTCACGCTTAGCTTATTCGGAACGGGCTGATTATTGTCTTTCGACCTCCGGTAGAAATTTGCTGCAATTACTCGATGAGAAACAAACTAATTTAGCTTTGTCAGCAGACGTGACGTCTGCCCAAAAATTGCTTGATCTTGCCGATCAACTCGGCCCAGAAATTTGTATTCTCAAAACACACATTGATATCATCGAAGATTTTACGCCTGAACTAACCGAGCAATTACGTAAACTCGCACTCAAACATCATTTCATGATATTTGAAGATCGAAAATTTGCAGACATTGGTCACACAGTCAAACATCAATATACCGGTGGCCTCTATCATATTTCCAGCTGGGCTGATCTAGTCAATGCGCATACCATTCCTGGCGCGGGCATTGTACAAGGTTTAGCTGAAGCCGGACGAAAAAAAAATCGCGGTTTGATTCTGTTAGCAGAAATGAGTTCTGTTGGACACTTGATGACACCGGAATATGTGCAAGAAACATTGAAAATCGCCGAACAATTTCCTGATTTTGTGATTGGTTTTATTACACAACACGCCTTAAGCAGTGACCCGCACTGGATCAATTTGACCCCAGGCGTAAAATTAGAAATAGGCCATGACAAACTTGGTCAGCAATACATAACGCCTGAAAAAGCTATCGTCGAAAATGGCAGTGACATTATCATTGTTGGCCGCGGCATTATTGCAGCAGATGATCCGCTTCTCACTGCACAAACTTATCGTCAACGCGCTTGGAAAGCTTATTTGGAAAGGTGTGAAGACTAGCATAGACGCCTCAAAAACGATCAAGCGAGGCGTCAGTTAGCATTGAACGTTGAAGGAATCCAATGACCGTAATAACTGAATTAAATCGCAAATGGTGGGTGTTAATTGGAGTTAGCATTGCTAGTTTCTTAGGCTGTATCGACTTCACCATTGTTAACACCGCCTTACCTGCTATCCAAATAGGACTCGATGCCACTGTGACTGAGTTACAATGGATCATCAATATCTTCATACTTGCTCTATCTACCTTTATGGTTGTCATGGGTCGTTTAGCTGATATCTATGGCCGCCGGTTTATACTCTATATTGGCATGATTGCTTTCGGTCTTTCTTCATTAGGGGCCGGGTTCTCTACGAATATCACGTGGCTCATTGTCTTTAGGCTTATTCAAGGTATCGCTTGCGCAATTTTATATACTGCCTCAGGTGCCATTGTTTCAAATGCTTTCCCGCCTAAAGAGCGTGGCAAAGCGATAGGAACGTTGTTTGGGGTAAACGGCATTGGTTTGGCAGTAGGTCCTGTGCTAGGTGGAATGTTAGTCAGCGCCTTAAGCTGGCGCTCAATATTCTTAATTAATGTCCCCGCCATTATCATTAGCCTTTATATTTGTTATTTTAGTGTCCGCGAATCATACAATCGAGATCAGGGTACGGATATTGATTGGTTTGGTCTAATTGCACTGATTATCGCACTTCCTTGTTTAATTTTTGCAGTCACGCAAGGAGAAACATTAGGTTGGTATTCCACTCCTATTTTATTTTTATTTGCCACTGCTATCCTTGCTTTTATCGCGTTTTATGTTATCGAAAATAAAGTACATACGCCTATCATCCAATTTCATTTATTTAGCAATCGTTTATTTATTATTAGTATTATTGCGACGTTTGGCTTGGCTTTTTTTTATTGTCTAGCATTCTTCTTAATGCCATTATATTTGCAAAATATTCGCAATGAATCAGCCTATATGATAGGCCTTATGTTGCTGCCAACAACCGCCGCTGTCGCCATTTTATCCCCGATTATTGGGAGAATGGTTGATGTTTACGGTACTAAAATGCCATTAGTGCTAGGTTATCTTTTTTTTGTCGTGTCTGCATTTTTACAAACTCAATTTACCGCAGCAACTTCACTTTGGCTGATATTACCTGCCTTTATTGCCATGGGTATTGGCTGGGCATGTATCCTAGGTCCATCCACTGTCGCGGCCTTAGGTTCCGTACCGGAAAGCATGGGGGCTGTCGCAATGGGAACATCATGGACTTTTCATAATATTGGTGGCGCAATTGGATTGGGTGTTGGTGTGGCTATTGTTCATGCTGTCGCCAAATCATTTTTGTTAACTGATTTAAATGCCATGCATAATGGTGGCGGAATCTGGGTCAATGATATTGTTGCAAATCCTAATCAGGCAGTTAGTCTTATACAAAAATATTCAGCACTTTCATTCTCTGACGCATTAC
>CAYUYG010000356.1:0-682 GCA_964449125.1 uncultured Coxiellaceae bacterium
TATTTTTAAAGTGCATACCATCATCCTGAATTACTTTAATCTTAGCATTAATCACCATGCTCAATGGTTGGTCGTAGCCCTAACTTAAAATAACGTATTGAAAAATATAAATAGTTGTGCAAGTATTTTTAAACTGTCAAATGACAGTTCCTTATTAAAAGGATAGAAAAGATGAAAAAATACTTGCTTAAGAGTGGTTTAGCCTTTTTGTTACTAGTCAGCCCCTATACCTTAAGTTATGCCAATACCGTCACCATACCAGCGAATAATGTAGGGCCAGAAAAAACTTTTGTTCTGCGCATTATCTCACTCGATACAAATAATGCCGCCCCATTTATGGCTCAGTGATGGAATTAAGCAATCACATGAATCGTATCGCCGATATCACTGGTCAAGTAACACCGCTCGATGTTAGCTTCAAGGCAACAGCGCTGAGCACGCAGATTATCTCAAGTAATAATATTAAAGTTGAAGTGCTTGAACAAGTCGGTAGTAAACAAAATCCTCTTCTTTCTGGCTCGGATCATGCGGTCGCTTCATTCACTGATGCAACCATCAATACGTTTATGCCCGTTAAAAAACCCCTGCGCTAACACGCAGGGATTTTTTACTATGAGGGGTTATATTCCTTCCCAGTGCCGATGCTCCGCAATAGCCGCAATAAATGTCTGCGAAAATTCAT
>CAYUYG010000356.1:692-2364 GCA_964449125.1 uncultured Coxiellaceae bacterium
AGGATGACGACCACTGGTCTTTCCTGGACATAACCTTTGATTAATGAGGCTCAGTACATCGTGTGATTCACTAGCAGCATCGTAATATTGATCATTACCGCATAAAAGGACCGCATCAAAAAACACGGAAGGCATCGTTTTAATGCTTTTTACTTTGATCTTGTCTGAATCAAGTACGATCTCATGCAGATGTGAACCGATAAATACAACTTTTGCACCCTGTTTTTCTAAAAGATCCTTAACAATCGCCACATAGAAATGATTAAAACCTTCCAGGGCTAAAATGGCGACCTGACGAGTGAGAATACTATCCTTAACCGTATCCTCCATTGATAAGGCGGCAGAAGATTGAGTGGAGTGACTGGAAGCAGCAGGCGTGACATCAGGTACTGACATACCCAAGCCATGCGCAACACGAACTGCCAAATCCTGGTTAACATTGACCAGCATAGCAATAAGATGTTGGCGAATGGTATCACTTTCCAATTTACCTAATTCAAATTGAAATGCCTGCACAATATGTTCCTTTTCCGGTGCCGACTGACTATTCCAAAAAAGCGTGGCTTGCGAGTAATGATCGGCGAACGTCTGGCTGCGTTTACGTAATTTAACGCCATCTATTTTTTCTGGATAAGAAACAAAGCCACCTTGCTCTGCCGTGCTTTCAACCGGATAACCATTTGCCAAGGTATTAGGTTGATAAGCAACTTTACCCGCATTAATACGATGTCTATGGATCCCATCACGCTGATTATTATGAAAAGGACAGATAGGACGGTTAATCGGTATTTCATGAAAATTGGGACCGCCCAATCGGCTTAACTGCGTGTCGGTATATGAAAAAAGTCGTCCCTGTAATAAAGGATCATTGGTAAAATCAATACCAGGTACAACATGCCCAGGATGAAATGCAACTTGTTCGGTTTCTGCAAAAAAATTATCTGGATTGCGGTTTAAAACTAATTTACCAATGCGTTGCACCGGGACAATTTCTTCTGGAATAATTTTAGTCGGATCCAGTAAATCAAATTCCAGTTTGTGCTCATCTTCTTCCGCAATGATTTGCACACCAAATTCCCATTCTGGAAAATGACCGTCCGCAATCGCTTCCCATAAATCACGGCGATGAAAATCAGCATCCTTGCCGGCTAATTGCTGAGCTTCATCCCAGACCAGCGAATGCACACCCAAGACTGGCTTCCAATGAAATTTTACAAACCGCGCACGACCTTTCGCATTCACAAAACGGAAAGTATGCACGCCAAAGCCTTCCATCATTCGATAAGAACGCGGAATAGCACGATCAGACATGGCCCACATAATCATGTGCAGGGATTCTGGCATCACTGAAATAAAATCCCATAAGGTATCGTGCGCCGTTGCAGCTTGTGGCATTTCATTATCGGGTTCAGGTTTACCCGCATGAATTAGATCCGGAAATTTCATCGCATCTTGAATAAAAAAAATGGGAATATTATTACCGACCAAATCAAAATTACCTTCTTGCGTATAAAATTTCACTGCAAAGCCGCGCACATCGCGCACCGTATCGGCAGATCCGCGCGAACCCAGTACCGTGGAAAAACGCACAAATACCGGCGTCTTTACCGCAGGATCCTGTAGAAAACCAGCTTTGGTATACTCCGCCATGGATTCATACACTTGAAAATAA
>CAYUYG010000357.1:0-2363 GCA_964449125.1 uncultured Coxiellaceae bacterium
AGTCACAGCCTATATCGGTGGTGAAGGCCATAACTTGCAAGAACACTCTGTAGTGTTAATCCGTGGCGGTCGTGTAAAAGATTTGCCAGGTGTTCGCTATCACATTGTGCGCGGTAGCTTGGATACGGCAGGCGTTGATAAAAGTCGTCAAGGTCGTTCCAAATACGGTGCGAAAAAACCTAAGCAATAAAATTTACGGTAGGAATGAGCAATGCCAAGAAGAAAAGCTGCAATTAAACGCGAAGTTTTACCCGATCCATTGTACGGCAGTGACCAGGTCGCTAAATTCATCAACGTGGTGATGCGCGCTGGTAAAAAATCCATTGCTGAAAAAATCGTTTACAACGCATTAACCATGCTGACTGATCGCCTGAAGAAAGAGCACAAAGATAAAGACGAAGGTGACAGTGGTAAAGGTGGTAAGGGCGGTAGTAGTGGCGGTGCTTTACGCGGCAGCAAAGGCCAAGCGCATGCTCATGACGAAGTATTAGAAGCTCTCCGTAGATCATTAACCAATGTTGCGCCAACGGTTGAAGTTAAGTCTCGCCGCGTTGGTGGTGCAACGTATCAAGTGCCAATCGAAGTCGCTCTCGATCGCGGTCTAGCGCTTGCTATGCGCTGGGTTGTTGATGCAGCGAAAGGCCGTTCAGAAAAAACAATGGCGCTTCGTTTAGCTGCTGAATTGTATGATGCCCATTTGGGCCGGGGTGCGTCCGTTAAAACGCGTGATGATGTTCATCGTATGGCTAAAGCAAACCAAGCGTTTGCTCATTATCGTTGGTAGAGGTGAATCGTGCCCCGAGTAACACCCATTGATCGTTACAGAAATATAGGCATTATGGCCCACATTGACGCCGGTAAGACGACAACTACCGAGCGTATCCTCTATTACACCGGTGTTTCACACAAGATCGGTGAAGTTCATGATGGCGCTGCCACTATGGATTGGATGGTTCAGGAACAAGAACGCGGTATTACCATTACCTCAGCGGCAACTACTTGCTACTGGTATGGTATGGCTAAACAATTTCCGCAACATCGTATTAACATTATCGATACTCCTGGACACGTGGATTTTACTATTGAAGTTGAACGTTCATTGCGCGTACTCGACGGCGCATGCGGTGTATTGTGTGCAGTAGGTGGTGTTGAACCGCAAACTGAAACAGTATGGCGTCAAGCTACTCGTTACGGCGTTCCAAGACTTGGTTTTGTCAACAAGATGGATCGTGTCGGCGCGAACTTCTTACGTGTTGTTGATCAAGTTCGTACAAAATTAGTATCAAGCCCGGTTGTTATTCAGCTCCCAATTGGTGCTGAAGAGCATTTTGCAGGGGTGGTTGACCTGGTTAAAATGAAAGCTATTTACTGGGATGAAGCAAATCAGGGCAACTCTTTTGAAGAAAAAGAGATTCCTGCTGAGATGCAAGCTGAGTGTGAAGAATATCGTGAAAAAATGATTGAAGCCGCAGCTGAATCATCTGAAGAGTTAATGAATAAATATCTTGAAAACGGCCAGTTAACTGAAGCTGAAATCAAGAAAGGTCTGCGTACACGTACATTGAAGAATGAAATCATTACAATGTTGTGTGGTTCGGCATTTAAGAACAAAGGCGTGCAG
Organism: uncultured Coxiellaceae bacterium; assembly: GCA_964449125.1. Lineage (GTDB taxonomy): Bacteria > Pseudomonadota > Gammaproteobacteria > DSM-16500 > DSM-16500 > Aquicella. The sequence goes on from CAYUYG010000357.1 coordinate 1,622, forward strand.
GCAATGTTGGATGCGGTCATTGAATACTTACCGTCACCAGCTGATGTTCCTCCAGTTAAAGGTCATTTGAACGATGCAGCTGAAACATTGGCTGAGCGTCATCCTTTAGATAGCGAACCGTTCTCTGCATTAGCATTTAAGATCGCGACCGATCCTTATGTTGGTACCTTAACGTATTTCCGTGTTTACTCCGGCGTTCTGAAATCGGGTGATACTATTTACAACCCAATTAAAGATCGTGAAGAACGTATTGGTCGTTTATTGCAGATGCATGCAAATGATCGTACTGAAATCAAAGAAGTATTGGCGGGTGATATCGCTGCAGCAGTTGGTTTGAAGAAAGTTACAACTGGCGACACATTGACTGATCCAAATAATGTCATCATTCTCGAAAAAATGGTGTTCCCGGATCCAGTTATCTCGGTTGCTGTTGAGCCAAAAACCAAAGCTGACCAAGAAAAAATGGGTATTGCGTTGGGTAAACTGGCACAGGAAGATCCTTCTTTCCGTGTACATACCGACGAAGAATCAGGTCAAACCATTATTTCTGGTATGGGCGAATTACATCTCGAAATCATTGTTGATCGTATGAAGCGTGAATTCAGCGTTGAAGCAAATGTTGGCAAGCCTCAGGTTGCTTATCGTGAAACTATCCGCGCTAAGAGTGACCAAGAAGGCTAGTACGTTTGTCAATCAGGTGGTCGCGGACAATACGGACATGCTTGGTTGCGTATAGAACCTT
>CAYUYG010000358.1:0-2355 GCA_964449125.1 uncultured Coxiellaceae bacterium
AAGAGAAGTTATTTATATTAAAGACCAGCAATTGGAGGCTATAAAAGATTACTATTTTATATTGCGCAATAAAAATGTATCAATGTTATTACCACAGCAAATATCGTTATCTTTTCTCGCATTGATTCGAGATAACGGTTTATTAGCTGACAGTACATAATCATCTTTATGTCCATATCTTTTGGATATATAATAATTATTAATAAATGGAGGCAAGCAGATGATTGCACAAAAGCAAACGAATATAATAATATATATTATAGTAGCAATGTCGGTTTGTACACTTCTATATTCAGTTGCGTCACCAAGCACATGGATAGAATTTCTGGTATTTGCTTTTATATCAATAGGCCTATTAAAGCCAGAACTTTTATTTCCAGTATATTTTATAGCATCTCTTTGTGGCTCATATTTTGTCGCAGCGGAAGGTGTGGGCTATAAAAGATTGATGGGGTTGGCGATTCTTGGAGGTTTTATCTTCAGGCTCGCAGTAATTAGGAAAGCTTTGGTTGGGAAATGGATCATCTACTGTTCATTAGTTTTCGTAGTTACCTTGGCGTCCACTTTAATAGCTTATGATTCTAATATGGATGGCTTATTGGTTATGGGACTTAACATATTTATATTTATAACTATTTCCAATTTATCACTTAATAAAGATGAGTTTAACAGACTATTATTTTCCATATTTATTGCAGTAATTATCACAACTCTCTATTTTGCAGTACACTTTTGGATAGACCCAGGTTTTCTTAAAAGTGGCCGGTTAACCATCGGCACCCGGACTTCTGATATTAATGAAAACAGGTTTGCTATGATGATGGCCCAAATGGCTGCTTATAGTTTTGGATATATATTATTTTCTAAAAAAGGCATTGTAAAGTTAATTTGTTTAATAAGTATTTTCCTCAATACATACTTCGTACTTCAATCCGGGTCACGCTCTGCATTTATTGGAATATGTGTCGGGATTGTGATTATATCAATGGTATTTTATTACATTAGAACAAGTAAAATGATGATATTTGGTTTAGGTATTTTAGGTCTATTAATTATTTTCTTGTTTGTTCATGCTGTAGATTTATATCCAATGGTTGCGAGGCGCATGGATGTACAAGCTGTTATGAAATCAGGAGGGACTGGCCGTTGGGAACGTATAGTAGCTGAGTTAGAGTATATTATCCCGAAACATCCGATTTTTGGCGTCGGGTTGGGCGCAAATAATGAACAACTTGCTTTGGCTAGTTATGTAGCTAATCCAGGTTCATCTCATAATTTTTTCGTTAGTGCATTGGCACAGATGGGTTTTTTGGGGTTTGCGATCTACATGATATTTTATTGGAAGATTATAAAAGGTACGATTTCGCAATGTTACAATTATGAGGTGATGGTAATTCCACTCAGTCTTATAATAGTCGCTATCCTGAATGGGATTGGCGAGGTGATTTACACCGAAAGGTTATTCTGGAACGCGCTTGCGCTTGCGGGTCTTGGAATTGCGACTTATTCTGATAAGAATGTCAAATTACAACACTGGAAGGCAATAAACAGAAAAGGTTTAGCCATTAAAAATTGGCGCAGAAAAAGCTGCTTAGTAAAATGAAATAAATAATTGTATCAAAGTAGGGTAAAATGTTAATCGATGCTCAGTATAAACGTGGAATGTTAAGCGATGCCAAGTCGGGAGAAAACAAATATGCTAAGATAAGTTGGCCTAATAATGGCGCTCAATTGGATAAAAAATTGGCAGAGTATTTATTGCTTAAAAAATCATGATTCCTTTGATGATGTTAAGAGGATAACTTGAAGATAGTCAGTATCGTCGGTGCGAGGCCGCAATTCATAAAGGCAAGTGTGGTTAGCCAAGCTCTGCGGAACGCGGGGATAGAAGAGTTCCTGGTTCATACCGGGCAGCACTATGACCTAAACATGTCAGAAATATTCTTTCGTGAGTTGGAAATCCCTCAACCAGTACTCAATATCGGCATCGGGTCGGGCTCCCATGGCGAACAGACTGGAAAAATGCTGGCCGAAATCGAGAAGGTGCTTTTTGATTTGACCCCTGATTGGACCATGGTCTATGGAGATACCAACTCCACCCTCGCAGGGGCGCTGGCCGCGGTCAAGCTGAAGATTCCTGTTGCCCATGTGGAGGCGGGGTTACGCTCTTTTAATCGATGGATGCCAGAGGAAATCAACCGCCTCTTGACGGACCATATTTCCGAGTTGCTGTTCGCACCGACCTCCGCGGCGGTCGAGAACCTTCGTCGCGAGGGAATACCCGAGCGGCAGATCTACCCGGTTGGCGATGTCATGTATGACCTGGCGTTGCAGTGCAGTAGCATTGCACAAGAC
>CAYUYG010000359.1:0-2342 GCA_964449125.1 uncultured Coxiellaceae bacterium
TATGATTTAAATGCCGGGTTACGCTGCGCAAACTTAAATCCGTGTTCGAAATCAGTCAGGGTGCGCACACCACGCAAAATGGTATTCGCGCCATGCTCAGCCGCAAAATCCAGTAACAATGAATCAAAGCCGGCCACTTCGACTGTCTTATACTCTCGCAAGGCATCGGATGCCAGCTTTACACGCTCTTCCAGTGAAAAAAGCGGACCTTTTTTAGGACTGGCAGCAATCGCCACAATCACACGATCAAAAATCGACGTAGCGCGATTAACTAAATCAATATGTCCGTACGTAATAGGGTCGAATGTTCCCGCGTAGACAGCAATATTTTTCATTTAATGGTCCTTTGTATTTCGGTTCTGCTCAATCAGAGGTAAACTATCCGCCGCTAACATCTTCTGAGCAAGATTTATACTGTTTTTTTAATTAGTTATAGCCATTATCCATAGATAAACGGCATTAAATTACCATATTCTCAGCTATAATAGATTAAGGCTGCTCAGGCTTTATACAATAATTTAGCGAATACAAAAAGAAAAATTGAAGGACACAAAAAGAGACGCCATGTTCAAATTTAAAATAATTAAAAACAGCGCGGGAGAGATCTCGCACATCGAAACTCCCTTAACGGGAAATAATTTATTGGGAACGGCCAAATTAAACAAAGGCAATGCTTTTTCACGCGAAGAGCGCGAAGAATTTAACCTAACTGGCCTCCTGCCTTATCAAATTGAAACACTGGATCAGCAAGTTGCACGCATGTACGTGCAATACCACGAACACCATACCAACCTTGGCAAAAATATTTATCTGAATGTTTTGCATGATTACAATGAAACACTCTTCTATAAATTAGCCAGCCTTCATCTAGAAGAAATGTTACCGATTGTTTACACCCCCACCGTCGGCGAAGCTGTACAACGGTTTAGTTTAGAACATCGCAAAGCACGCGGATTGTATATCAGTTATTGCGATCGCGATAAAATTGATGAAATTCTCGAAAACCGTCTGCCACCGGAAGTAGATTTATCCGTCGTCACTGATGGTGAAGCCGTACTCGGTATTGGCGACCAAGGCATCGGCGGCATTAACATTTCTGTGGCAAAACTGATGGTTTATACTTTGTGCGGCGGCATCAGTCCTAATCGTGTGCTACCTATTCAACTCGATGTGGGCACCAATAATCCGCATTTGCTCGATGATCCCATGTATTTGGGATGGCGTCATGAGCGCATTACCGGTCAGCAATATGATGACTTTATCGACACGTTTGTCACCGCTATCCACAAGAAATTTCCGAACATTGTTTTACACTGGGAAGATGTCGGTCGGGATAATGCTCGTCGCATTTTAACGCATTACCGCGATAAAATTTGCACCTTGAATGGTGATATGCAAGCAACCGGTGTCGTCGCATTGGCTTGCGTACTAGCAGGCATCACAGCCAGCGGCATTCCTTTACGCGATCATCGCATTGTGATTTTAGGCGCAGGCACAGCAGGCATCGGCATTGCCGATCAAATTTACAGTACCTTACGCCGCGCGGGATTAAGCGAAACAGAAGCGCGAGCGCGCATGTGGATATTGGATAGACCCGGTCTACTGACCACTCAAAGTGAACTCCAGCCGTATCAAGCACCGTATGCACGTAATCCAGCCGATATAAAAGATTGGGTATTGCGTGAAGCTAATTACGTCGGGTTGTATGATGTCGTCAGAAATGCCAAGCCTACCATTCTGATTGGCAGCTCGACCGCATCGGGTGCCTTCTCGGAAGAAATTGTGAAACTCATGGCAGCACAAACCGAGCGTCCAATTATCATGCCACTTTCTAATCCAAATTCACTCTCCGAAGCGAAACCGGAAGACTTGATTCGCTGGACGGAAGGCAAAGCCATCATCGCAACAGGCAGCCCCTTCCCGGAAGTCAATCATAATGAAAAATGGTATCGCATTGCGCAAAGTAATAATGCCTTTGCTTTCCCCGGTATTGGTCTCGGAGCAGTTGCCGTTAAAGCCAAACATATCACGGATGAAATGCTCTGGGCGGCAACACAAGCCTTGCATCAATGCTCGCCTATCAATCAAGATAAGATGGCGCCTTTACTGCCAAAACTGGCTGAAGCAAAAATGGTCACTCAAAATGTTGCTCTCGCCGTTGCAGAACAAGCTCGCAAAGAAGGACTCGCACAAATTCCAGCTGATAAGGATTTGAAAGAGACGATCAAAAAAATGATGTGGGACCCGCAATATTATCCCTATCGTAAAATTGACAAGATGGATTAGGAAAAACATGGACAGTCAGCGCAGCGCCTATTATCCGACATTAGAACTTTACCATT
>CAYUYG010000360.1:0-2338 GCA_964449125.1 uncultured Coxiellaceae bacterium
GCAATCTTTCCAGAATTGTTTATCTTCATTGTCTTTGCGATCAAAACCTGCATCCAAACATGCCTTAACAATCGGCTTGCAAGGTTTATCTTCTGAATTCATTTCATCAGCCAAAACAACTTGAGAAACGAGTGTTGCCGCGAATAAAAGAACACAATATTTTTTAAACATACTAAACTCCTTTTTAAAGTAACGTTTAAGCTCATTGCAATGCATTAACCAGTATATCATCGACGACACCAGTAGATGTATTGACCAGAACCACATCCCTGCCTGCCACAAGATAGTCGTAGCCTGTACGTACGGGTAATTGAGCCACTAAATCGGGGGGCAAATAAACTCTGGCAATTCCTGGAGGCAACGGTTGGCCGCGTACTAGATTTCTCGCGATGCCTGGCGGTAAAGTGGTAACGGGAAAAGGACGTGCTCGGTAGTATCGGTTTATCGTCACGCTATCGGTATTAGCAAATCTTGCTCTATTGACGTTGACAGCATTAACTTGCGGGTTTTTCACTCTTGCCTGACTGCGATTAACTGTGCCCCGTGCTTTGACATTGGCACCACCTTTTCTTTGCACTTGACCCTGTCGTTGAGCTCTCCCTTGCCCCCTGTCAGCATAGGTATCTCCTGAGCTAGCATAAACAGTCGCCGTGAATAACAATGAAATTAGCCAAATATGACGCAGTTTTAACATTACCCACCTCCCTGGCTGATAAAGAAATTTAACGCCTTGTGATCATAGCTTAAAGGCAGCCAGCGATAAAGCAGCCGCCTGTCACTTCTATTCCTACAGTTTTCCTATTTTTGCCAAAAACTCTACCATTTTACGAATGATACCCTTATTCTTGATAAAACAAAGGCTACCCTAAAAAAGGAAACAATATGTCCGATTACTCAAATGGTGATTTTAAAAACCTTAAAGTGCCGCCAGGAATGGGAAAATTATCCATTGTGATTGGAATAGGTGTTGTTGTTATCGCCCTTCTGTTCTCCAGTATGGGCATTGTTGGTGCTGGTCAACGTGGTGTTTTGCTGCGCTTTGGAGCAGTCACGGGCACAATAAAAAATGAAGGTTTGTATTTCAAAATTCCTTTTGCTGAACAAGTGGTATTAATGTCCACTCAGATTCAAAAATACTCAACACTGTCCACTGCTTCCAGTAAAGATTTACAAGTCGTAACGACTGAAGTCACATTGAACTATCAGTTGGATCCTAAAGATGTTGGTGAAATTTATCGCACCATGCGCCAGGATTATGAATATCGAGTTATTCAACCGTTTGTTCAGGAAGCCGTCAAATCCGTTGCTGCTCAGTTTGATGCTGAACAATTGATCACGCAAAGGCCGCGCGTTAAATCTGAATTACAAAATTTATTAACCAAACGTCTCGCACAATTAGGCATTTCAGTTGTCGAATTGTCTATCACCGATTTCCGGTTCACTCAAGTTTTCCAAGACTCCATCGAAGCCAAAGTAAAGGCTGTGCAACAAGCGTTGGAAGCAGAAAATGCTCTGAAACGCGTCGGTTTTGAAGCACAACAAGCCATTGTTAAAGCAACGGCTGAAGCTAAAGGACTTGAGCTGCAAAAAGCACAGATATCGTCACAGTTATTAGAATTACGTCAAATTGAAGTACAACGTTTAGCCGTAGAAAAATGGAATGGTGTTATGCCAAATGTGGTGACCAGTGGTGCTCCGGTACCCATGTTAGATGTGTTTAAATCTCAACAGAGAAAAGCTGACACCAATGAATAAGTATTTTTAGCCTCTTCAGAAACCCGGATAACTCGTTATCCGGGTTCTTCAATGGAATGACTATTCAAGGAAATGGAAGCGAGGCCTAAAATTAAAAATTTCGCCTTATTTTGTCTAACCATCAGTTTGCTGATTTATGCCAATCTAGGCAATGCAGCCTTTTCTCAACCAACTGACCGTACCAATAACACTCCCGATTTTCTTGCCAGTGATGCGAGCATTCCCTCTAACCCTGCTGCCGTCAACGTGTTGACTGGAACCGGCATTGCCCAAACTTATATTGAAAAAAAACTGGGGATTGACAACAATCATGGCATTCGAATTGGCGGCGCCCTCACTGCCGATGTAAATGATTTATTTTCCGGTGGTATACCCAATGCGGATCGATGGACGACTAATGCTTTAGCGTTGCTAGGTCTTTCCATTGACATGGAAAAATTTGTTGGTTTGAAAGATGGCTTATTTGACGTGGAATTTCTGCAATTTAACGGCCAGAATACGAATGGTCAAGCGGGCACGATACAAGGTTATAATAGCTTACCTGGCGCTCCACCGCTCAATCGATCTCAGCTTTATAAACTTT
>CAYUYG010000361.1:0-2316 GCA_964449125.1 uncultured Coxiellaceae bacterium
TCCATCTTTGCTCGGAGAAATGCTAATTTTACCCAGCGAATTTTATCTCAGTGAATTGCAAGCAGTGATTGATGTCGATGGAATCTACACAGCGCGTGAAGCTTTGAAAAAAGCTATCGCCACTGCACTTAAAGATCAATTTACGCAGACTTATAATCATTTAGCGGGGAAAACAATAGGGGAGCGTAAGTTAAAAAATATTATTTTAGCTTACTTAAACATGTTGGAAAAACCCGAGTTTTATGATTTGGCATTAAAACAATTTAATGATGCAGAAAATATGACGATTGCTTCTGGTGCCTTGGCTGCACTCAATGATCATGCGAGTACACAACGCGATACCGCGTTACAAAAATTTTATGACAAATGGCAACGTGAAACTTTAGTGGTGGATAAATGGTTCACCCTACAAGCACTTTCTACCTTGCCAAAAACTTTAGATAAAGTGAAAACTTTAATGAAACACCCGGCTTTTGATATCAAAAACCCCAATCGCGTACGTGCTTTAATTGGCGCATTCACTAGCAATAATCATGTCAATTTTCATGATAAAAGCGGCGAAGCTTATGAATTTTTAGCAGACCAAGTAATTAAATTAAATGGCATAAACCCACAAACTGCCGCAAGAATTGTAGAACCTTTTACGCGCTGGAAACGCTTTGATCCCGCTCGCCAAAAATTAATGCAAGCGCAATTAGAGCGAATTATGAATACCCCGGGACTTTCACCCGGTGTATACGAAGTCGTATCCAAAAGTTTGCAGTGAAAAGGATCATAAAAATCCCGTATTGCATGCGGGCTACATTCTTCCGTCATCCTCCGCGAAAGCGGAGGACCCAGCGCTTAACCTAGCCCGCATGCAATACGGGATTTTTAAATTAAATTTTAAATATTTTTTTTCTAAGCAGTGAAACTATTAAAATTTTTGTGATTCTTCATTCGCATTCATTTCGGCTTTAATAAAATTGGTAAAATCAGTCATATCAAATTGCAAGTGAGTGTTTTCTACTATGGAAATATATTGGTTTCTGTTACTTACATGAATAACAGTCCAAGGGTATCCACCTGAAGCCAGAAAAGCATTCATTAGAAAGCGACCGATGCGTCCATTACCATCCATATAGGGATGAATAAATACAAAGAAATAATGTCCCAGAACTGCATTAACACCTGGGTGTGGTTCATTTATTAAACAATCAAAAAAGGCATTCATTGCATCAACGACAGCTTCTTTGGGCGGCGGAGAATGTCTTGAATTACGAATGAATACGCGATCATTACGATAACCTAGTAATGCTTCCGCAGGTAAAATTCCGGCTTGAACAGAAGGTCCGAATAAATTTTGATACCATTTCTGCAGATTTTTTTTAACAGGCTCTGCTGCATTTTCTCCGTGAATAATTTGAGCAACGCATGCTTTAACTTGTTTGAAAGCATCATAATAGCCCTTTGCAGCCATTGCATTTTTAAGATTGTTATCATGATTATTACTTGGATCCCATTGTTTATTTTTTACGCGATTAATCAATTCAAGAGTGACTTGATAACCTTCTATAGATAAAGAGTTATAGGCGTCATATTGATAAATTTCATCAATTTTATGCAGATAATCTTCTGGATTTTTCGGCAGGCCAGGTGGGAGTGGAAAATTTTTAATAACAGTTTCACGTGCTTGTGCCCACATAGCATAAATACGTCCTGCATAAGGTGATTCTAATCTTGTTGTTTTTAATAATGGTTTGCTTTTCTGAAAAGGATTGTTTGAGTTTACTGACATACCTGCAGTTTCTAAGTCATTTTTAATATTTGCAGCCATTTCATTATCTTTCAAAAATTGATACGCACCCATTAAACGCGAAGCCGCAGTTTTTAGATTGTAACGAATAATTAATCGAGTAATTTCATCAGAGGTTTTAATTAATCTTAAAGCCAATTCAGCATCTCTTGCGCTAGTCTGAAAATAACTAGGTGCGACTTTGCTTAGAGCATATGCCAAGGTCATGACATTGATTCCTTGTTTGTTAGTTATTTCAGTGGGAAAGTTTTTAGGATCAGTATACATAAGTAACGAGGTGTTATGGATAAGCGTTCTTAAGCCAGCACCATGTTTTACAATCACAATTATTTGTTTAGGTACAATGGGATTTTCGATGTGCAAATCTAGAGATGATTCGGCGGATAAACAATAATCTTCACCAAAACGATGATTCAAATAAACTCGAATAAAATCCCAAAAATTGGCATACCATGCTGTGGTATCACCCGTTGCCACATCTGGACGCACTAATAAATACCAACCCCTCATTATCTCTTGAA
>CAYUYG010000362.1:0-2307 GCA_964449125.1 uncultured Coxiellaceae bacterium
AATAGCTGATATTGGTATCACCTTTTAAAAACCACAATAATTCATGCACTATACTGCGCATGTGTAATTTTTTTGTAGTCACTAAAGGAAAGCCTTTTTTTAGGTCAAAGCGCATTTGGTAACCAAAAACGGATAAAGTCCCCGTTCCAGTACGATCCGTTTTTTCTGCACCCTGTTGTAAAATGTGATCTAGCAACTGTAAATACGTATTCATCGTTTAGCCCACCATAACCAAAGTCCTAATAATAACATGGGAATCGATAATATTTGACCCATGGTCAGCCAGCCAAAAGCAATAAAACCTATTTGAGGATCAGGCTGTCGAAAACACTCCGCAATCAAACGGCAAATTGAATATCCAATTAAAAATACAGCTGATACTCTACCTACAGGCCTTGGTTTGGAGGCATAACACCATACTAAAATAAATAAACCAATTCCTTCCAGACCAAATTCATATAGTTGGGAGGGGTGGCGTGGTTGATTATCAACATGACTGAACACCATACCCCAGGGAACATCCGTTACTCGCCCCCACAATTCGCCGTTAATAAAATTACCTATACGCCCGGCAGCCAAGCCAACCGGCACTAAAGGAGTAACAAAATCACCGACCTCTAAAAAGGTTTTCTTATATTTATAAGAAAAAAACCAAACAGCGAGCACTACGCCAATTAAGCCGCCATGAAAGGACATCCCGCCTTCCCAGATCTTAAATAAGATCCAGGGCTGATGAATCCACTCCTGGAAATTATAAAACAGCATGTATCCTATACGACCACCAAGAATAACTCCGAGAGCACCATAAAATATCAAATCACTTAATTGATCTGAACTCCAGTTCAGCTTATAACGCTTGATACGCCAATAGCCTAATAACCAGGCGCTAATAAAACCAATAAGATACATCAAACCATACCAATGTATTTTTACGGGGCCTAGTGAAAAGGCAACAGGTTCGATATTTGGAAAGGTGATCATTCTTTATTAATTTCCTTTTAAAATAACATTTTTATGGCTGTTAAAATTAATATCAAGATAAAGCCATAGGTCAAGTAATGTGTCGACAAAATGTAGTTTAACTTGGCGCCCAAAGGCGCTATCAGAGTACTGGGAATTCCCACAAAAAACACTGCGGGCCAGTATATATAACCTGTTGAATGCGCTATGTTTACCATATCATTTTGACCCGTTAGCATAAAAGCTATTGTGCCTATTACGCCCACTACAAAGGTACATAAATTAGATACGCCTACTATTTTTCGAGCAACAACCCCGCAATAGTTAAGATACGGAACTATCAAAACCCCGCCGCCAACTCCCAGGAGTCCAGACAGCATGCCGATAAGATAACTGATTATTCCATTAATCCAGAGCCCCGGAGTTTTTTTTGTGCTGCTTGCATGCAAATTGGTAAGCATTTTTACCGCAACACATATTAAAAAAATGCCAAATATTATTTTCAACCAAGAAGTTGGTACCGAATCTGCAATAAGCACACCGGAAATGACGCCAAAAACCAACCCAGGCCATAACCTATTAAAAACAGGCCAAAGAATTTCACCAATTTTATAATGTGCTCTAACCGAGACCAGTGAGGTAAAGATGATTACTGCCAATGACGTTCCAGCAGCAACATGCATGGCCAGATGTTCAGGAATTACATGATTCAGCTGAAAAATAAAAAGCAGTCCGGGAACAATTATTATTCCTCCGCCAACACCAATAGCTCCAGACATTAATCCTGCAAAAGCTCCAATCAGGGCATAAATTGCCCCGCTCAGCATCAAATCGGATAAAATCATGATTTTCCAGCCCGGATCAATCCTCCAAGACCTTCATCTTCCAGAGCTTTTTGCAAATGAAAACGAATTTCAGCAGGATGCTCAAACTCCAGCACTTCAGCAAGGATTTTACGGGCATTAGCTATAGCGAAATTTCGAATGACCCATTTGACTCGCGGCAAACTGGCAGAGTTCATACTTAAAGTATCAAATCCCATGGCAATTAATAAAATCACTGCTAATGGATCACTGGCCATCTCGCCACAAATACTGACTTCGACCCCAGCAGCATGCCCCCCCTCGACTACTTTTAGCAAGACACGAAGCATGGCAGGATGTAATGCATCATACAGACCTGCAACTCGAGCATTGTTACGATCCACAGCCAATAAATATTGGGTCAAATCATTACTGCCCACTGATAAAAAATCGCACTCGCTGGCAAATAAATGAGCTTGATACACAGCAGACGGCACTTCAACCATCACGCCCAATTGTGGTTTGTCAATTAAAGCATCTTCTG
>CAYUYG010000363.1:0-2307 GCA_964449125.1 uncultured Coxiellaceae bacterium
GGGTGCTGGGAATGTGGCCTTGAATGTTGCTTCCCTAGGAGCAAAAACGACGCTGCTAGGTATTGTAGGTGAGGATAATAATGCTGATATTTTAGAAACTGCCTTGAAAAAAGCCCAGGTTAACTGTGATTTTCAGCGTCTGAAAGATTATTCCACCATCACCAAACTCAGAGTTTTAGGCCAACATCAGCAATTAATACGCCTAGATTTTGAAGAAAAACTCGAAGTAAGTAAAACCGCCAGTCTATTAGAAAGTTTTAAAAACCACTTAAAAGCCACTGATTTACTGATTCTTTCTGATTATGGTAAAGGTACTTTAGGCAATGTAGCTCCATTTATAAGTTTGGCGCGTCAGGCGGGTGTGCCGGTTCTGATTGATCCTAAAAGTAAAGATTTCAAAATTTACCAGGGTGCGAGCATCATTACGCCTAACTTCAAGGAATTTGAGGCCGTGGTAGGTCCCTGTGCGAATGAACAAGAAATTGTGTCCAAAGGCCAAGTTTTATTGAAAGATTGTGGTTTGGAGGCTTTATTAGTAACCCGCGGTGAGCGCGGCATGACTTTGTTGCAAAAAAACGCCGAAGCCTTGCATATGCAGACCAAGGCCAAAGAAGTTTATGATGTGACCGGTGCAGGTGATACCGTCATTGCAGTTTTAGGTGCGGCAATGGCTGCCCGAGAATCTTTAGCAACAGCTGCTACTTTAGCGAATATAGCCGCTGGTGTGGTGGTGGGTAAATTAGGCGCAGCAGCAGTTTCAGTGCCGGAGTTACGTCGCGCCATTGCCCGACAATTTAATTCAGGTCTGGGTGTATTGTCCGAGGAGCAATTGTTGATTACGGTGGCGGATGCGCGTGCACATGGTGAAAAAATCGTCATGACCAATGGTTGTTTTGATATTCTGCATTCAGGGCACATCGCTTATTTAGAGCAGGCCAAAGAGCTGGGTAAACGCTTAATTGTGGCGGTCAATGATGATGCTTCCGTTGCCAAACTCAAAGGTTCTAATCGTCCTATTAATTGCTTACAAGAAAGAATGGCCATATTGGCTTCTTTGCGAGCTGTGGATTGGGTGGTGCCTTTTTCTGAAGATACGCCAGAACGAATTATTAAACGTATTTTACCTGATGTGCTGGTAAAGGGTGGGGATTACAAAGAAATTTCCAGTATTGCAGGCAGTGATCATGTGCTTGCCAATGGTGGTGATGTCAAAGTTCTGATGTTTAAAGAGGGTTATTCTACCACCGCTGTGATTAATAAAATGAAGGAGTGTGTTGAATGATTATTGTGACCGGTGGTGCCGGGTTTATCGGCAGCAATATCGTTAAAAAACTCAACCAAAAAGGCATTAATGATATTCTTGTGGTAGATGATTTAAGCGATGGCAGAAAATATCAGAATCTGGTTGATTGTGAAATTCTGGATTATGTAGATAAAAATGAATTTTTAGCTTGGATTATAGCTAAGCAAACTTTTCCAAAAAATCTTGAAGCTGTTTTCCACGAAGGTGCTTGTGCGATCACAACAGAATGGGATGGTCAGTACATGATGCGTAATAATTATCAATATTCTAAAGAACTATTTCATTATTGCTTGGAGCGACAAGTTCCTTTTTTATACGCTTCCAGTGCGGCAGTTTATGGTAATCATCAAGTTTTTAAAGAAGAACGTGCGAATGAAGCACCCATTAATGTTTATGGTTATTCCAAATTTCAATTTGATCAATATGTACGCCGCTTTTTACCGAGTGCACAAAGCCCTGTCATCGGGTTTCGTTATTTCAATGTGTATGGACCTCGTGAACAGCATAAGGAATCCATGGCGAGTGTGGCATTTCATTTAAATAATCAATTGCAAAAAGAAGGCAAAGTTCGTCTGTTTGAAGGCAGTGATGGTTATGCAGCCGGTGAACAACGCCGCGATTTTGTGTTTGTGGATGATGTGGTGAAAGTCAATCGATGGTTCTTGGAACATGCTGGAAAGAGTGGTATTTATAATTTAGGTACGGGTCGTAGTCAGCCGTTTAATGATATTGCCCGCGCGGTGATTGATTGGCATGGACATGGTGAAATCCAATATATTCCTTTCCCAGAGCATTTACGTGGACATTATCAGAGCTTTACGGAAGCTGATATTAGCGCTTTGCGTAATGCGGGTTATCAAGAAGCATTTAAAACTGTGGAAGAAGGTGTGAAAATTTATTTGGATGAAACAAATAAAAATCTAAAAAAATCCCAGATCCTTGCTGATACACTTGTGTGATGCTGCCGTCGTCCGCGATGAGACGCACGGTCCCGGCGCCAGCGA
>CAYUYG010000364.1:0-2304 GCA_964449125.1 uncultured Coxiellaceae bacterium
TGACCGTAATTGATTTTTCTAAGCCCTCCAGTCAGCGTCGTTTTTGGGTATTCGACTTGCGCCGCGAACGGCTTTTATTTGATGAATTAGTTTCTCATGGCCGTAACAGTGGTGATGTGGTGGCGACCTCTTTTTCTAATCAACCGAATAGCTTGAAATCGAGTATTGGCGTGTATGCAACAGGCCAGGCTTATGCGGGTCAGCATGGTTATTCCTTGCGGTTGACGGGGCTAGAGCCTGGGTTTAACGACAACGCATTTGATCGCGCGATTGTGGTGCATGGCGCTTGGTATGTTGATCCGCAATTTGCACGTCGACATGGGGGCGTGGGGCGTAGTTGGGGCTGTCCTGCTTTAAGCCCACGCGTGGTGAAACCCGTCATCGATGTTATTTCAAATGATACCGTTATCGTGGCCTATTATCCTGATAGGCGATGGTTGAATTCATCTCGGTTTTTGACATAAGTTTTTTCATCACTAAAAATAGTTTATAAATCACCTGCCCACAGGCGTGCTAAAAACACTTGCCACGGTAAAATTTGAATTTGTATATCCTGGCTGATAGCGAGCAACCTGGGGCAAGGCGTCTGACTCACCACAATGGCTTTGCGAGGCTTGTACTCTTCACAAAATGCAATTAATCCCTTCACATCTTGCTTGTGCACCATGGGACTAATCTTCACTTCAAGCGCTATTTCAGCATCATTAATGACAAAGTCCACTTCCAACCCTGTTTTAGTGCGCCAATAACTATATTCCCACCTTTTTTTATTCAGCCCGTTGTAGGCCATTAACTCCATAAAAATAAAATGCTCGAAGGCTTCTCCTGCAGCAACGCCACGCAACGCCGAAATCTCTCTTCGTGCTAAATAATTGGCAACACCCACATCAAATAAATAAAATTTTGGCGTTTTACTGATGATATCTCTGCTTTTTTTCGTATGATAAGGTGGCAAGTAATATCCCAATAAAGTGTCAATCAAAATTTGATAATAATTTTCAACTGTTTTAGCGCTGACACCACAGTCCCGTGCAATATTACTGAAGTTGGTCATTTGCCCATTGCTAAAACCCACGCTATCTAAAAACCGAGAAAAATCTGGCAAACTGCGCACCAAACCTTCTTCTCTAATTTCTTGATTGAGATAATCTGTAACATAAGCTTCTAACAATAATGTGATTTCTGAAGATAAATAATGTGAAGGGATCATGCCCTTCTGCAGTGCCGCAAGTAAATTGAAGTGCGGAATTTCTTGAGAGACTAAAGGGTAAAAATGGTAACGTAAGGCACGCCCCCCTAATAAATTGGTCCCTAACTTTTTCAGTTTTCTTGTGCTTGATCCACACAAGATAAATTGTGCTTTGGTATTTTCAATTAACCAATGCACTTCGTCTAAAAGGCGTGGCGCTTTTTGAATTTCATCAATAATGATGGGCGATGCCAAATCGGTAGCGGGCATCGCTAACACTTCTTCACGGAGTAAGGCAGGATTTTTCTCATGTCTAAAGTGAACATCTGTTTTTAATAAATCATAGACCCGCGCCTGTGGAAAATGGCTTTTTAGATAGGTCGACTTCCCTGTTTGTCGGGCACCCCATAAAAATGCCGATTTTCTATCCGGTAGTCGTAAGCTTAATAAACGCTTAAACATGTCTAAAAATCCTTACTATTTAGAAACAATGATTCGTAATTTCCTCACTAATCCGAAGTATAGTGCGGATTAATGCATATTTCCTCAAGTGTTTCTTCGTCTTGCTAGTCAAGGCGTCAGTAAAGTGTACTTATTTAAGGGGGTAATTTTTGCTAAATGACCATTCATAAAAAAGAGAGTGAGTTTTTCTGCGTCAGTAGGTTCGGTGCCTTTTCGGTAAGTATAAATATAATCCCATCGATGAATGTCAAAGCTGTGTGAAAGCACGGGGGTGCCCAGGATATAACGCACTTCTTGTGGCGTCATGCCGATGCGTAATTGTGACACCATGTCAGGAGTGATGAGGTTGCCTTGTTGCATGTCGGGGCGATAAATGATGCTGCAAGCGGTGAGCGCCAAAGCAAAACAGAGCAGGGTTATTTTTTTCATGAAGCAATACCTGTGAATAATGCGGAATGAATAACTTGTTTCAATGAGGTGC
Organism: uncultured Coxiellaceae bacterium; assembly: GCA_964449125.1. GTDB lineage: Bacteria > Pseudomonadota > Gammaproteobacteria > DSM-16500 > DSM-16500 > Aquicella. Next base: position 2,133 of record CAYUYG010000364.1, read on the forward strand.
TGAATTGTTCACTCAATTGATCTAAAAAAGCATTGCCGCCATTGTAGTAAACAATATTTTTATTTTTAATAATTTCTCTTGCGACAAACTCTACACTACCAAACTCATCGATAATGCCTAGGGGTTTTGCGCCAATGCCTGTCCAGGGTTTGCCTGAAAAAATAGCTTCTGT
>CAYUYG010000365.1:0-2303 GCA_964449125.1 uncultured Coxiellaceae bacterium
AAAAACAACTTATGGCAGGGTTCATAAAATTAAATTTAAATTTTATTCCTTCCGTGGGTAACTTTTTAACGGTGAATGTGGGGGATGCGCAAGCGGTCTATCAAAAATTACTTGCAAAAGGCGTGATTGTCAGACCACTGAATGCCTACGGTATGCCTGAATTTGTGCGTATTTCAATAGGCACGACGGCTCAAAATGCACGCTTATTATCGTGTTTAGAAAGTGAGGTGTGATCATGCGTTATTTACAAGGATTCGGTAATCAATTTGTTTCAGAATGTTTGCCTGAGGTGATTGTGCCTGGGCATAATTCACCGCAGTGTGTGCCTTATGGTTTATATGCAGAGCAACTCAGTGGTTCGGCTTTTGCTATGCCGCGCGCACAAAATTTTCGTAGTTGGCTTTATCGCATTTTACCTTCCGTCTGTCACAGTGAATTTAAACCTTTTAAACAAGCGACATTTAACACGATAAACTTGCATGAAAAACCTTTAGCGCCCACGCAATTACGTTGGCAACCTTTGCCTTTACCTACTGAAAAAATAGATTTCATTGACGGTGTGTTTAGCTTGGCGGGGTTAGGTCACAGTGAAGCTTTGCAAGGCGGGGCTGTGCATCTTTATGCATGCAATCAAGCGATGACAGATCGGTTTTTTTATAATGCCGATGGTGAAATGTTATTTGTGCCGCAGCAAGGGTCGTTATTATTAAAAACCGAAATGGGCGAGTTGCTTGTTGCGCCTAAAGAAATAGCCGTTGTGCCGCGTGGCGTGAAATTTCAAGTTGTGGTGCATGAAGCAGCGCGTGGGTATGTTGCAGAAAATTATGGTACGCCATTTCGGTTGCCTGATTTGGGGATGATGGGGGCCAATGCGTTAGCAAACCCGCGTGATTTTTTATATCCCGTTGCAAAATATGAAGATAAGGGCGGTCAATTTCAGTTGATTAGCAAATATCAAGGACGGTTATGGCAAGCGCAAATGACGCATTCTCCGTTAGATGTCGTGGCTTGGTATGGCAATTACGCGCCTTATAAATATGATCTGCGATTGTTTAACGTGATCGGCAGTGTGAGCTTTGATCATCCTGATCCTTCTATTTTTACGGTATTGCATTCTCCTTCTGAAACGCCCGGTTTTTCAAATTTAGATTTTGTGATTTTTCCTGAGCGTTGGATGGTGGCTGAAAATACTTTTCGCCCGCCATATTATCATCGGAATTTAATGAGTGAATATATGGGGTTAATTGAAGGTTGTTATGATGCTAAAGAAGAAGGGTTTGTGCCCGGTGGGAGTAGCTTGCATAATCGCATGTCTGCGCATGGCCCGGATGCGCAAGCCTATGAAAAAGCCATTCGCGTTGATTTAAAACCAGAATATTACCGTGGTACTTTAGCCTTCATGTTAGAAAGTCGTTATGCGTGGCAGCCAACCGATCAGGCATTAACCGCTTCATTTTTACAAAAAGCATATCTTGCTTGTTGGCAGGGTTTGAAGAAAAATTTTGATCCTATGAAAAAATGAAATCCATGCGCTCTTCCCTTGCGGCCCGTCATTGTTCTCGTTAGCGAAGCAATCCCCTTTGCGGGTCGTCATTGTTCTTGTTAGCGAAGCACCCCCCTTTGCGGGTCGTCATTGTTCTTGTTAGCGAAGCAATCCCCTTTGCGGGTCGTCATTGTTCTTGTTAGCGAAGCACCCCCCCTCCGGGCCTGTCATTGCTTTCGTCAGCGAAGCACCTCCCTTGCGGGCCGTCATTGCGAGCGTAGCGAAGCAATCCATCGTCATTGACGCCACTTCTTTTTTAATTTAGCGACAAAACTTTCTTTTTTATTTGCCCATTGTTCATTTGGCCTTGCCTTGAATAACGTATTATGTTTTTCATTCACTTCAGAGGCGGGTCGTCCATGGGTGTAGTAATACAGCGCTAATGATTTTCGTGTTCTGTCTGCGGGGCAGGTCAAAGGATTGGGGTGGCCGTGATATGTAAAATCCGTTGTGCTGAAAATAACAACCCGATTAAAAATCGGTAAGATACGTTGTTGGCAAGCTGTCATTTCGCGATCCCACAATTCAAGATGCCCGCCATACGATTCATCCCACTCTTTATTTAAATATAATAATAAATTTAAGCGACGATCGAGTTGGCATCGCTTGTGTTTATTAAAATCTGCGTGGATTCCTAATTTGCCTCCGGATTTAATCTGATGTAACACTCCTCCTTCAAGGTAAGGATCGGCAATGATATTTTCAATGCCTGTTAACATAGAGAGAAAGTGTAGAAAAGGCGCCGCATTCAGATGATAAA
>CAYUYG010000366.1:0-2300 GCA_964449125.1 uncultured Coxiellaceae bacterium
GACTGGGTAAAAAGACGCTTCGACAATTGGATGAATTCAGTGATTATCTTGCCTTTATCGGTTAGTTATCCTTGGAAGCTTTGCGCACCTTCAATCCCAAGCATATACGCATGGCGGCACTGACGAGTGTTATTTATCGCAATGGTTACTTAGCTTTACCGATTATTGGATTACTGTCTTTCATGATAGGTGTGGTCATCACCTATCAAATGGGTTTGCAGTTGAAAAATTATGGCGCAAATATTTATATCGTCGATTTATTAGGTATTTCTGTCTTGCGTGAATTTGGTCCCTTGTTAACGGCTATCATGATCGCGGGTCGAACAGGCTCCTCCTATACTGCGCAATTAGGCATGATGAAGCTTAATCAGGAAATTGACGCGTTGGATACCATGGGTATCACCCCTGCTGAATTATTATTATTGCCAAGGATTGCCGGATTGGTTATTGCATTGCCCTTACTGACGATTTGGTCCGATATTTTTGGGGTCATGGGTGGTATGGTAATGTCAAATAATATGCTGAGTATTACCTGGCATGATTTCTTACATCGTTTCCCTAATGTAGTGCCGTTACGGGCTTTATTGATTGGCCTAGGCAAGGCCCCAGTGTTTGCGTTGATCATTGCTAGTATTGGTTGTTATCAGGGCGTACGCGTAGAAGGCAGCGCCGACAGTGTCGGTCAAAACACGACGCGCAGCGTAGTGATGGCAATATTCTTTATTATCGTGGCCGATGCGATTTTTTCCGTCGTCTTTAGTAAGCTAAAGTTATGACAACACAGGCTCTCATTGAAATAAAAAATTTAAAAACTCAGTTGGGTGGCACCTGGATTCATAAGGATGTTAATTTAAGCGTTAATAAAGGTGAAATTTTAGCAATTGTAGGCGGTAGTGGTAGTGGAAAAACGACACTATTGCGAGAAATGTTATCTTTAACTAAACCCATCTCTGGCTCAATTCGTATTTTTGGCCAAGAAATCATTCATGCTTCATCTAAAACATTATTAGCGATTCAGCAACGATGGGGTGTTTTATTTCAACAAAATGCATTATTCAGTTCATTAACATTGCTTGAAAATGTATCTTTTCCATTGAATGAGCATACGGATTTAGATCCTGATAGTACACGCGAGCTGGCTTTGTTAAAAATACTGATGGCAGGTTTACCTTTCGAATCGGCTATAAAATACCCCGCTGAATTAAGCGGTGGCATGCAAAAACGTGCGGGACTTGCGCGCGCTATCGCACTCGATCCGGAATTACTTTTTTTGGATGAACCCACTGCGGGGCTTGATCCAAATACAGCAGCAGGATTTGATGAGTTGATATTAAACTTGCAGAGTACAATGGGATTGACTATTGTAATGGTAACACATGATCTTGATAGTTTATGGAAAGTGGCCAATCGCGTCGCATTTTTGGGCGATGGCAAGGTGCTAAAAGTGGCACCGATGGCGGAACTGATCAAGGACCCTCATCCGTAAATTCAGGAATTTTTTAGCGGACCGCGGGGCAGGATAGTGCAAGAGAGTTATCAACATGAGTAAGTGATGGAAACTAACGTTAATTACACAATTGTTGGTGCATTTGTCATTGTCCTTATCTCGGCCATTGTCTTTGGGGTTATTTGGCTTTCTTCGGGTTTTTCGTTTGAACAATACACGACGTATCAACTTGATATGACCGAATCTGTCAGCGGTCTTAGTTTTGATTCACCCGTAGAATTTAATGGTGTCGAAGCAGGCAGTGTGAGCAGTATTGAGCTCGACAAGAAAAATCCTCAGCTCGTCATTGTTTTAATTAATGTTAAGGCGCATACCCCTGTTACGATGGGTACAGTTGCAACGCTCAAAACGCGCGGTATTACCGGTTTTACGTATATTGCATTAACAGATAAAAGCACTGATCTTCGACCATTATTGCCCGTGCATGGTCAACGCTTTGCCGTTATCAAAACTGATCCTTCCTTCTTTGTGCGTCTTGATACGGCATTAAGTCAATTAAGCAAAAACTTTCACAGACTGACGAATGCGGTACAGGAATTACTGGATCCGGAAAATCAGTTATCAATTAAAAATACTTTGCATAATTTGGATTTAATTACGAGTAATATCGTCAGTAATGGTGAGCGGTTAACGACCATTTTGAATAATACCGCGAGAGCTAGTCAGCAATTGGGCCCGGTTTTACAATCCAGTGTCGGCGCATTGCATGTTCTTGAAACGCAAACATTGCCAATGACTTATCAAATGTTAAATAATTTAACATTTAAAATGGAAGATAAATCTAATTTTTTAA
>CAYUYG010000367.1:0-2291 GCA_964449125.1 uncultured Coxiellaceae bacterium
GAGCAGTTTGGCGGCATCGACGCAGTAGCCGGTCATCATCCCGGTGCCAAAGAGCGTGACATCCCGGCCTGGTTTGACGATCACGCCTTTGCCCCATTCGAAGCGGTGCTCTGGACCAAAGAGGACGGGCAGGGTATAGCGGGTGATGCGGAAGTAAACCGGACCTTCGACCTCAACGGCAGCATGCATGACCGAAAGCAGGTCGGCGTTGTCGCCTGGGTCAGCGACACGCATATTGGGTAAAGAGCGCATGATGGCAATGTCTTCTGTACCAAAATGCGTATAACCTTGCGTACCATAAGAAAATCCTGCTCCAACTGATACAATTTTAACATTGGCATGGTGGTAGCACACATCATCACGTATTTGTTCCAGACAGCGGAGTGTGGCGAAATTGGCGATAGAGTAAGTAAATACTATTTTATCAGACAGTGCGAGGCCTGCCGCTATCCCCACCATGTTTTGCTCGGCAATGCCAACATTGATGTAACGATCAGGAAATTGTTGAGCGAAGGGCTCGAGCACTGAATAGCCCAAATCTCCCGTGATGAGTATAATGCGTTTATCCAGGGCAGCGAGTTTGATTAGTTCATTAATAAAAGCTGTTCTCATGATTTATTACTCAATTCATTAAACGCTTGTTGAAATTCATTTTGGTCAGGTGACTTGTAATGCCATAGGAGTTTATCTTCCATAAAGCTGACACCCTTGCCTTTGACGGTATGGGCGATAATCACCTTGGGTTTATTGGTATTGTGTTTGGCGAGAGAAAAGGCGTGTTTTATATCATCATGTTGATGACCATCTGTTTCGATAACTTCCCAGCCAAATGCACGCCATTTATCTGCAAATGGTTCAAGGTCCAGTATGTCTTCAACACGTCCTAAGCTTTGAATTTTATTGTAATCGACAATAGCAATTAAATTATGCAGCTTATGATGAGGCGCAAACATAATGGCTTCCCAGATGGAGCCTTCATCACATTCGCCATCACTTAATAATACATAAACCTTGGATGGGCGATTATCAAGTTTAGCAGCATAGGCCATGCCACAGCCCAAGGATAAACCATGACCGAGTGAGCCTGTCGATACTTCAACGCCGGGTACGCTGTGCATGACATGGCCTGAAAGCTGGCTTCCATCATGGTTATAATTTTGTAGATCACTGACTGGAAAAAAGCCCGACCCAGCTAACGCAGCATATAAGGCTGCGCCCGCATGGCCTTTGCTGAGAATGAAACGATCTCGCAATGGCCACGCAGGGTTATTCTGATCATAAGACATCACTTCACCGTAAAGCACTGCGAGTATATCTGCAATGGAAAAACAAGAGCCAATGTGTGAAGAATTCGTTTTATGGATCATGCTAAGTACATTGGTGCGAATTTGTTGTGCGAAATCGGATGTGGATTGTGTCATCATGATTGTTTGTACCACGCTATTGTCTGTTGAATACCTGCATCTAGCTTAATTTTTGGTAGCCAGCCAGTTTGTTGACTAATGCGATCAATATTGGCTTCTAGAAACATGACTTGGTCGGGACGATAAGGAATTAAGCCAAATCCTAGGTTAATAGCTGGGTTAATGTGGTCGCGAATGGTTTCAACGACCGAGCGAATCGTTACGCATTTACCCGATCCTAAATTAAAAATACCACCACCCGTTGACTTCAGTACTGCAACGATAGCGTCGACTGCATCACTGACATACAAAAAGTCCCAGGTTTGTTTGCCTTCGGTTAGTTTAGGTTCATTTTCTTGCAAGAGATCCTTGATGACAGTAGGAATAAGCCACGAATTATTATCTTTTGGACCATAGATAGAAAATAAACGAATCCAAGAAAAATCAATATTTTTTTGCTGACAATACACATTCAAAATATGATGGGCGCACAATTTTGCCACCCCATAAAGTGTGGTTGGTTGAGGCGTTACTGTTTCAGCAATGGGCTGTTCATGCGGACCATATTCGCCTTGTGAGCCAAAACCGATTATCTTTCTAACCGGTGTATTTTCCAGTAACTGTAATAAATTCGCCGTGTGCATTAAGTTTAATGAAAGTTGTTGGTATTCGTTACGAAAGCGATTTTCGACGCCGTACCAGGCTAAATGAATAACCACTTCAGGTCCTAAAGACTGAATGGGTTGTTGAATCGTCGTAATATCCGATAAATCACCACGAATTAGCGTAACTTTATCGAGTAAATGATCGATACGCCAGGTGTTAGCTTCATTGCGTAAAATAATGCCGACATTCATATTCATACTTACCAATTTTTCTAGTAAGTGC
>CAYUYG010000368.1:0-2286 GCA_964449125.1 uncultured Coxiellaceae bacterium
AATAATTTCTTTTCTTTTTCAAGCGGCAACATCATGGCGGCAGTAAAAGATTTAGTGATACTTCCGATTTGGAAGAGTGTTTCGAATGAGACGGCGCTACTGTCTGGTGTTTGTGCGGTGCGACCAACATAATAGTTTTTGACAGGTTGTCCGGGAATGCCAATCGATAAGCTTGCGCCGGAAAAATATTCCATATCTTTGTATTTTTTATAATGATCAGTCAGAAGTTGCTTGGCGTTCGTATCAAAAGTCTCGGAAGGTGTTTGTGCATAACAGAGGGTGGCGAGAAACAAAAAAGCGGTAGCGACGCTTAAATACCTATAGTTCATAATCATCTCCTTTGATAAGGGCATTTTAGACAGGGATAGCTTGCTTAACAAGGCTTACGCACATTACTATAGGCTATACGCACTGGACAGGAAGTCATAAATGCGATCCATGTTGATACTGGTATGTGCCTGTTTTTCTTTCTCCTTCTTCGGTACTGCCAATGCAAGCGACCATGAAGAATTCGACCAGCTTTTTTCGCGCTGGACCACTGCCTTTAATCACAAAAATTTAGCTGTCACCTGTGCGTTATTTGCAAACAATGTTTCTGCCAATTATCGCGGCGTTCCACGCAAAAATTACACGTCCATTTGTGCGGGATTTAAAAAAATATTTCATGATCCTCGCAGACAATATCATTATCAATACCGTCTGCATCAAGTTTATCGATCACAGGATTTAGCGGCTGTGCGCATTACTTGGTACTTAAAAATGCTTGAAAAAGGTAAAAAGCTCGTTCAGGTTCAAGACGAAGGTATCGATGTGCTGCAGAGAAAACAAGGTCAGTGGCAAATTGTAAATTATCTTGCATATGAAGTTTAACGGAGGAAAGATGAATTTCAAATCATGCTTAATCGTGTTAGTGGTATTAAATTTAAGTGCGTGTGCAACGACCAACAATGGAGCAAGGACATCTTTGCAGCAACGTGAAATGCAATCGAGCAATTTAGATAAACAAGATGCCACTTCCATGGCCGCTTCAACGATTGCTCCCGTTACCTATTAAGGTGGTGCCCGATGGTGAATTTACTGTATGAGCTTTCCAATGTCATGCTGCTGATTGGCTTAAGTGCGTTTTTTATCACTTTTTCAATTGCTGTCGTGTTGCTACTTCGGCTTTGTACTAACCCAGCTATTTTATACAAAGACAATCCGGTGCTTGGTAGTATTTCATCATTAATTGGTATTATTTACGGTGTATTGGCGGGACTGACCGCCTTATACTTAATTAATAATATTAGCTACACCTCTGATGCGATTTTGCGCGAAGCTAACTCAGTGTCCAATATTTATCGTGACAGTATCTGGTTTAAAGAGCCTATGCGCCAGCAGATGCGTCAGCAAACGGCGGATTATTTACAAGCCGTGATCAACGTGGAATGGCCGTTGATGAAGGAAGGTAAGCGAGTTAATTACGAAGATAATAAAATGATTATGCAGATGACCAATTCATTGATTAACTACAGCAAAAATATGCAACCTACCGATTTATTATTGGTGCGAGATGCACTGGAAGAAGTAAAGTCTTTATATAATGCACGTGAAACCCGGCTACACATGAGTCATTATTCTCTCAATTCGGAAATTTGGGTGGTTATTATTATTGGTACATTCTTAACACTCGGCATTAATTATTTGTTTGGTATGAATTTATATTTGCATATATTTGCGGTGACAGTGGCCTCTATCATGGCAGCGGCCATTATATTTTTGTTGGTTTCATTGGATCGTCCATTTCAGGGTGAGTTCGGCATTCAACCTAATGCCTTCAAGGCGGTGCTAAATATTGTACAAACCGATGCCTATGCAATCGAAAAGCCGGCTTAAACTATGCTATGATCTACCCCATAAGAATTTTTAAAAAGATGGGGTTGGGTTGATTAAGCCACTTGTGCTTGGCAACAAGCATTTTCCAGTCAATATTATTCAAGGGCCACTTGCGGGTGTCAGTGCTGCGCCGTTTCGTTTATTGAACTGGCGCTATAGTCAGCCGGCTTTTACTTGCACTGAAATGGTTTCTTGTAAAACCATTGTTCATAAACGTGGTTTCGCCACGCAGCGTTATATTCATAAAGATCCCGCCGAAGGTCCTTTGTGTTTTCAATTATCAGGCAATGATCCGCACGAATTGGCAGAGGCTGTCAAAATTGTGAGTGAGCACGGTGCAGATTTGATTGATTTGAATTGTGGGTGTCCTGTTAAGAAAATTCGTAGCCGCGGAGCGGGTTCAAGTTTGTT
>CAYUYG010000369.1:0-2269 GCA_964449125.1 uncultured Coxiellaceae bacterium
GCCTTTGAACTGGCTTTCCAATTTCTTGCTAAGATTTGCTACACGTGGTGATTGTTGCAACACTTGCTGAACGTTAACAACCGCGACTTTAAATTGCGCCGCGTCTGCTGCCTGGCACACTTCAACGCCAGCGGTAAGTAATAATGCACCTAAAATAATGCCGACTTTCTTAAAACTTTTCATAACGTTCTCCAAATTAAATTTATAAGCTGGTTTCCCTAACTAAACCCGTTTAGTACCGTAACTTTAAGCCTTTCGCACTAGCCAGACAAGCCCCTAATAATGCCATGTTTCTTAAATATTCGCACCAAGAGAAAGCTGGAAATACTGTTGGCTGTCGCCTTTTTGCTTATTGAGCGGTTTGGCGTAGCTCAAAGATACCGGGCCAAACGGGGTCAATAAATCGGCCTCAATACCAGTTGAGTAGCGAACAGGGCCAGAATTGGTGCTTTTTCCACCATATCCCCGATTATTAAGTGAAGTATAAACATTACCGCCATCCACGAAAACGCTGGTACGCACATTATCTGAAATGAAGTTAGGGAGAATCAGACCTAGGCTGGCATCGACCAACATATTGCCGCCAAAAGCCTTCCCAGTCGAATCATTTGGCCCCAGGGTAAAGGCTTCATAACCGCGCACTGAATCAATACCCCCCGCATAGAAGTTCCTAAAGAAGGGGTAATCATGAATGCCACGGAAGCCATTGCCGTAACCCAAATCAGCTCGAGTTAAGAGTATAAAGTCTTTAAAAAGAGGCTGGTAAAACCTGCCATGGTAGTTCAGGTTATAGAAGGCTAGTGAACTGCTAGCAAGTGGCGCAAAAACATCGACAAAAGCTGTCTGGAAATTACCACGTGTCGGGAAAATGGCCCTATCTCGACTGTCACGGGAATAGCCCAAACGTAAATCCAGCTCCTGGAAGCGACGGCCATGACGGGTAATAAAATCTTCCACCTGAGCAGACACTCTATTGGCATTCGCATTCAAATGGATCAAGGTATTTTGGTAGGTTGCACCCGCGATAATACGATTAATTGCACCTTCTTCCTGGGCAATCGGAATCGCATACATCACGCCTAAATCATATTCGTTGGTCGTGTAGTCACTATTCACATTGGACGAAGCACCTGGATCGATTCGCGATACCGAGAAACTAAACGTGCGGCTGATACCGTCTGTCGTATAGTAAAGATCGGTATAATCGATACCGTAAAATTGTTCGACTTTACTGCGGCTACAATTCACGCCCAGTGTATTGCCGGTACCAAAGAAATTCTTTTGGTTAAAACCCGCCCCCAATAACAAACCGTAAGCTTGTGAATAACCCAATTTTGCGGTTGCTTGCGCAGAACTGTCTTCTTTTACCTGGTAATCCACATCAACTTGATCGTCTACACCCGGCACTGGTTTGACAGACATATTTACGTTTTTGATATACGGCAATAAGCTTAAACGTTGCTTGGATTCTTCTAATTTATTGGTCGCAACCGGTGCTGCTTCCATTTGCTGAATCTCACGACGTAGCGCAACGTCATTCGTACGCAAGTTATCGGAGAAAGTAATATGCCGAATATAAGCGCGCTTACCTGGTTTTACTTCAAATACTAAAAAGACTTGATGTGTTTTTTCATCGACCTGAGGATGCACAGAGACCGTGGAAAACATATAACCTTTCTTACCGAGACTATCGGTAATCGCTTTTTGCGCATCCATCACTTTTTTACGCGAGAAGGTGTCGCCTGGCTTAAGATCAACGTAACTGTCAATTTCAGAGCGCGGCAAAATAGGATTGCCGGTGATGTCATAGCCTTTTACTTTATAGATATCACCTTCCGCAACGACAATAGTGACGTAAATGGATTTACGATCGGGCGAAACAGCCGCTTGTGAAGACTTAATTTCAAATCGCAGATAACCATGGTCCATATAATAACTACGCAGTTTATCAAGACTGGTTTCCATTTTTTCTTCAGAATAGTTATTGTCCTGCGTGACGAAACTTAGTAAACCGGTCGAACTGAAATCAAGTTGCTTGACCAAGGTACTCTCATCAAAAGCCTTATTGCCAATGATAGAGATATTGCGAATTTTTGCCGTGAGGCCTTCAGAGATATTAATAAATACCTGTACTCGGTTACGTGACATGGGTCGCACGGTGACATCAACACGCGCATTGTAACGACCTACTTGATAATACTGATTCAACAAACTCTGTCTGATTCGCTCCAGCACGACTGGGTTATAAACACGACCTTCTGTCACATCA
>CAYUYG010000370.1:0-2263 GCA_964449125.1 uncultured Coxiellaceae bacterium
CCTACCATGGAAACTTTCGATAACACATCAGGGCCATTACCGATCAGGGTTGCACCTTTTACTGGCGCGCCAATTTTGCCATCCTCAATCAAATAAGCTTCGCTCGCAGAAAAAACAAATTTACCCGAGGTAATATCCACTTGGCCGCCGCCAAAATTCACGGCATATAAACCTTTTTTAACCGACGCAATAATATCAGCCGGAATAGATTCACCAGCCAGCATATAAGTATTGGTCATACGCGGCATCGGCAAATGCGAGTACGATTCACGACGGCCATTGCCCGTTGATTTCAAACCCATCAAACGCGCATTACGCTTATCCATCATGTAGCCGCGCAAAATACCATTTTCAATTAACACATTGTTTTGAGTTGGAGTGCCTTCATCGTCAATGTTTAACGAACCACGGCGATTTGGCAGCGTGCCATTATCCACAATCGTGCAAAGCTCGCTTGCTACTTTCTGCCCCAGACGATCGCTGTAGGCTGAAATACCTTTGCGATTAAAATCTCCTTCTAAACCATGTCCAACTGCTTCATGCAATAGAACACCGGGCCAACCTGGCCCTAATACCACTGTCATCGGACCCGCGGGTGCATCCACCGCTTCTAAATTAACCAAAGCCTGGCGTAGAGCTTCATCCGCAAATTCAAAGGCTAAATCATTGGCTAAAAATTGCTGGTAATCAAAGCGCCCGCCCCCACCTGCATAACCCGACTCGCGCCTGCCATTTTGCTCAACAATTAGACTCAGATTAAAGCGCACCAAGGGACGCACATCCGCCCCCAAATGTCCCAGACTATCCATGACTAAAACTGTTTCATATTCGGCCGCGAGACTGATATTTACCTGGATAATACGTGGATCTTTCTGACGGATATAACTATCTACGCGCTGCATCAGTGACACTTTGTCTTTTTCCGATAGGGAATGCAGCGGATTAATAGGTTGATAAAGACGATGGCCAGGTGCTTGATGCCAAGCATGTACCGCCTGCTCATCGCCTCGTTTTACAATACTGCGGGCTGCGGAAGCTGCTTGTTCAAGTGCCGGCATGACAATATCATCCGCATACGCAAAACCGGTTTTTTCGCCGCACATGGCGCGCACGCCCACGCCACGATCAATATTAAAACTACCGCCCTTGATAATGCCGTCTTCTAACACCCAGGATTCCGAATACGTGGACTGAAAATACAAATCCGCGTAATCAACATTACCGCCTGCCAATTGATACAAAATTTTGTGCAATTGGTTGTCAGTTAGTCCACCTGGTTCCAATAAATCGTGACGCACTATCTCAAAAATATCAGCCATGGTTTCACTCGCATAATTCTATGGACGAATTATGCCGGATAAGGCCGAATCTGTCCTCAACAAATTTGCCTGTGTCGAACCGAAAATTATAGCTGTCCCCTCTTTTTAGTCTGTCCCTAGACTTTATTGCCTTTATCCAATAGGATAAATCTGTAAAGGAATTAACCCAAAGGGAAGAAGCAATGAGAACCGTTTGTTCAGCACTTGGCACTCTCGCTGTTACATTATTGTTAGGAGCTTGTTCAACCGTTCACAAAGGACAATCCACTACTCAGGTTGCAACCAATTTCATTCAGCAACAAAATGTTGAAATGACTTTCCCCATACAATATCCGCCCAAAAATCCCCAAAATATTGCTGTTTACTCCAACGAAAAATCTCCACACACAGCCTATCGTGTTATCGGTATCGCCAAGGTTTCCAAATATAATTTGTTAGGCATGGAACGCGAACAAGCAACTATTCACGCAATGATGAAAAACCTAGCTGCCTCCATTGGCGGGGACGGCATTATCGATGTCAGCAGTAATAAAGAAGGCTTACAAGCACACGTTATCGCATTTCAAAAGATTTTAATTTAGTGGGCTAACAAAAGATCGCCGATCTCACTAGACGTTTGTTACACGATTAGATTCCGCGCCCTATTTTTGCGTTCTGTCAAAACACCTACTTACACGTTCGTAAACTGCTACAACGGTACATGCATGAACATCTTATGAGGTGCACCCTGATAAACTGGAACTATTCGCAGGAATCAGTTTTTTTCCAAATTGAGTGGCGGCAATTCGAGAGTAGTTGGTATTCCCGATATCACATCACCACGCAAAAACACTTCATGCTGTGGATAAGGAGGTTTAATTCCGTGCGTGCCAAACGTATCCCATACCTTCATCAGTACGCTAGAAATTACATACGTACGGGATTTGACTTGACGGATGTTCCCA
>CAYUYG010000371.1:0-2256 GCA_964449125.1 uncultured Coxiellaceae bacterium
AAAGCATTGATTACGGGTGCTCTGCTTATTGTGCTGGGTAACTGCTTATTACTTATGTTATCGACGCATACGCTTTATCTTGGCCTTGCACTTATTATTGCAGGCATTGCTCTATTTAAGCCAAATAATGCCAGTTTAGTTGGTGCGCTCTATCATGATCATGACTTAAGGCGTGATAGCGGATTTTCCCTATTTTATATGGCCATGAATGCAGGTGCAATTTTAGGCCCTGTATGCTATGGTTTTTTATCATTACATTTAGGATGGTCCTCAGGTTTTGCTTTGACAGCGATAGGTATGGCTGTTTCTTTGGGTTTTGTTTTAGCGCAACGAAAAAAGCTTAAAGAGTATCATACCAATCGCAAAATTAATTTGCATCGACGCGTGTGGTTTGGTATCCAACTTGAAGTTTATTTATTACTCACGCTGGCGATATTGATAGCCGCATTCGTATTATTACTACAACATACTCGATTATTTGGTCATACACTCGATGTTGTTGGCGCATTAACCTTATTGGGTTTGGTCTTAGTGGCTGTGAAAAGCAACGCAACTGACCGTAAACATACTGCGGGTCTAGTCATATTATCTATATTAGCGATTACTTATTTTGCTTGTTCCCTGCAGACAGCAACAACGTTAACTTTATTTATCGATAGAGAAGTTAATCGGCAGCTCTTTGGTTTTAATTTACCAACCATGGCATTTTTATCATTAGAACCTTTGTTTATTATTTTAATGGCGCCGATGATAGCTAAGTTGTGGGATTCACTTAAGCAAACCAGATGGGATCCATCACCACCTTTGAAAATGAGTTTCGGTATTTTTTCTGCGGCAGTGAGCTTTTTGTGTTTTGCAATGGCATCGATTTGTCACGGTGAAGCTAGCTGTCATGCGTTGCTTTGGGTTATTGTAGGTAATATTCCCTTAGGGCTTGGGGAGTTGCTTATTTTTCCAGTAGCATTATCTGCCATTGCCAGCTTTGCGCCGTTGCGTTTACGCGGTACGATGATGGGTGTATTCTTTCTTGCACTGGCGTTTGGTGGTTTTTTTGCGGGACTCATTGCTAATTTTATTTCAGCAAAACATCGAATTATGACACCACAAGGGTTTGTGATTGATTATACCCACGCGTTTTTACATATCGCGACAGTGACAGCAGAAATCGGGGTGGTGGTATTATTGCTTAGCTTTTGGTTGAAGCGGTTTTTGGAAGTGTAAGAAGCCTTTCCCGGCGAAGAACCCTCTCCCACTTGTGGAAGAGGGTGGCACGCAGTGCCGGGTGAGGGTGTATGCGAAGGGCAGATGAGGGTATATTGCTAATCGCTCGTCGTATGCAGCAGCATAATCTTGGCTAATTTCGGTGTCATCAACATCGTTAATAAACCTACACCAACAGCCATCAAACCAAACTGCAGAAAACTATGCGCAAATATGGGATTGGTTTGTACGGGTTGGGTTACGTTTTCGGGCGCAACGGTCAGATTGGCTAAATAATCAGATAAAGCACCAGCCACGCCCGTCGATAACTGCCACACCCCCATCATGACCCCTTCCATACGTGGTGGCACCAGATCACCGACCATCGCAAAACCAACAGGACCCACAAACAGTTCGCCAACAGTCTGGAGTAAATAACTTAAAACTATCCACACAATTGCGACCATGCCGGCTGTGCTTGCGCTCATAATGCCAGGTACTATCACCAAATAGCCAACACCCATCAATAAAATGCCAAGCGCGAATTTAGCAGGTGCGGAGAATAAAAGCTTATGTTTGGTACTATGCAGCCAAAACAAACTGAGCAAGGGACCTAAGGTCATAATGAAAAAGGGATTTAAACTCTGCACGGTGACAGTCGGAATCACGTGGCCAAGGATGGTTCTATTCACATTTCTATCAACAAAAATATTAAGTGCCGAGGGGGCAAGCATATACAATGCCCAGAACATCACGCCTACTACAAGTAGAATCCAGAACACCATCAGCTTTATACGCGCAGCACCGTGTTCTCTTAATGCGGTAAAAATAATTAAAATGCCTGATAAAATCCCTACAAAAATCAGTTGTGAGCGAATAGTGAGATAGTTTGATGCCTTAATTAAACAAGGCTTTTAGTTCGCGAAGCTCATTGTGGATCTACTCTGATCGCTGGTGGGGGAGTGCTTGTACGGGAATGTATTTTGATATTAAGTGGTAGGTCAGGTGAGCTTTACGGCATGGGAAAAAGAGTTCGATAGGTTTATTTTTGGATAC
>CAYUYG010000372.1:0-2228 GCA_964449125.1 uncultured Coxiellaceae bacterium
AAAGGCCTATGTTTTAGCAACATTATTACGTTTAGTATTAACCTTTGGCATTCCCATTAATATTTGCGGCTTTCGAGACAATATTAAAGATGAAGATTTTTCACATACGTTTGTCGTGATTGGCCACATAAAATCGGAATTAGGTAAATCAACTAGAAAAATGCATTGTATTTACAACGATAATTTATTGGCAGCAGATGCTTGGCCAACGGTGGGTGGGGTTGTGCATTTAAGAGATTTTTGGTTAAAAAGAGAATATGACTACTCATCAGGTATACCGAAATATACTTTGCGCGTGGACCAAACTTTCCTAGCAGATAACGTTGATCATTTAGCTAAACGAGTCGGAAAACAAAAAAAACTCATTGATAAGCTGGTTTCAAATCCTAACCAGTCTCAACTAGAAAATGATTATGTCTCATTTGGAATTAATGAGCTAAACGTACAGCAAGCTCTTGCTCGTCATGTAGAGCCAATTTCTTCTGTCAGGCTACCAGATTATCATAATGATGATGCTATGTGGCACGGAAAAAGCATTGCGGAAGGTTATACGGATCCGCCCGGTACGAGAGCGAGATTATTTACCATGTTTCGTGAGTATCCACAACTTCGCGAGCTTATCATGAATATTGATGATGAACTTAATGATCTACCAACTCGTTTAAATTCAGGACCGCCTTAATTTTCAAGTTTTTCCAATAACTCACCAATTAACTGGATGCGTTGTTTTATATCATGTGTATCCAGTGTAAAGCGCAGACGGGTAGCGCCATCCAGCCGAAAACGTGGCGGCATGGCTTGAATCAATTTCAAAATGGTTTCGGGTTTGATATTCGGTTTTTCGCCAAATTCAAATTTACCACCTTTGTCATTCGCGTCAATTTTAGTAATGCCCAATGCATCCGCTCGTAATTTTAATTCGCCAATTGCAAATAGGTTTTTCAAGGCATCCGGTAATAGGCCAAAGCGGTCAATCATTTCAACATGAATTTCATCCAGCTCCGCGGAAGTCTTGCTATTAGCAATACGCTTATAAAATTGCAGACGCAATTGTACATCCGCGAGATAGGTTTCCGGAATAAGTGCAGTGAGGTGTAAATCAATTTCTGAGCGATGCTCAAGCAAGGCTTTATCAAAGTCTGGTTCCTTGCCAGCTTTAAGCGCATCGACCGCGCGTGATAATAAATCCATATAAAGGGTAAAGCCGACTTCTTGCATGTCGCCACTTTGGCTTTCCCCCAATAATTCACCAGCGCCGCGAATCTCTAAATCATGCGTCGCCAGCGTAAAACCAATGCCAAGATTACCGAGTGAGGCAATGGCATCTAAACGTTTCTGTGCATCGCCTGTGATTTCAAAGTCGGGCGGTACGAGTAAATACGCATATGCCTGGTGATGGGAGCGGCCAACGCGGCCACGCAATTGATGTAATTGCGCAATACCAAATTTATCAGCACGATTAATGATAATCGTGTTGGCAGTCGGAATATCAATTCCGCTTTCGATGATGGTTGAGCAAACCAGTACATTTGAATGACGGTGATAAAACTCAGACATCACTCTTTCCAGTTCGCGTTCATGCATTTGTCCGTGCGCAACACTCGGGCGGGCTTCATGCACGAGTGCAGCAATTTCTTCAGCTTTTTTATTGATGGTGCTGATGTCATTATGCAGAAAATAAACCTGGCCACCACGCAATAATTCACGTTGTACAGCTTCTTGTATGAGTTGATCTTGGTATTCATGGACAAATGTCTTGACGGATAAACGTCGCGCAGGTGGCGTGGCAATGACAGAAAGATCGCGGATACCCGCAAGGGCCATATTGAGTGTGCGCGGAATAGGGGTGGCCGTTAGTGTCAGAATGTCCACCATTGAACGCAATGCTTTTAATTTTTCTTTCTGTTTGACACCAAAGCGATGTTCTTCATCGATGATCACTAAACCCAAGGACTTAAATTTAATACTGTCCTGCAATAATTTATGTGTGCCAATGACAATATCCACTCGCCCGTTTTCCAGTTTTTCCAAAACGGTTTTTTGCTCTTTAGCCGTGCGAAAACGCGATAAAACTTCGACTTGTACTGGCCAATCGGCAAATCGGTCTTGGAATGTTTGATAATGCTGTTGAGCGAGCAGGGTGGTTGGCACCAGCATGACAACCTGTTTATTGTTTTGCACAGCCAAAAACGCGGCGCGCATGGCGACTTCCGTTTTACCAAAGCCGA
>CAYUYG010000373.1:0-2227 GCA_964449125.1 uncultured Coxiellaceae bacterium
CGCTCATCCCCGTGCAAGCGGGGATGATAAATGCCCAACAGGAGTAGAAGTGAGTATACTCGTTAATTATTTACATAATATTTACAATGAAAAAACCATTCATTCTATTCTTGACTATGCCATCAATCAAAAATGTGAACTTCATTTTCTAAATCAACTCACCAAGGTTCCGCAACCATTAACCCTGGTGCAACTTATGGGCGTGAAAAAATTTGGCGGCGTGACTATTCTTCTCGAGACAGGGCAAACCTATCAAATTGGTTTGGAAATGGGCATGCCCACCTCTGGAACCTATCAAGAAGTTTATTTAAAAGATTTGATTGTTGATAATGCAACGCTTGAACACTTCAAAAATAAATTTGGTCATGGTGATAAACACTCATAAGCAAGCTAACGCGAGAGTAAGCATTTACTTCTCGAGAAACCGTCTTTACAACCATTTTGGATCAGCTGTAAAGGTAATTGTTAACCAACTTTTTTCAAATTCACCCGCTAATTGATTCGCAATTTCCTGACGAATATTATCCAGCGTTGTTACGCTGGTAATGGCAAAATCAGGACGAGTAATAATATTTATTTCAATAAAATAGGCACGACCAATTTTGGCGATATAAGATTTATATTTAACAAATTGGTAAAAAGAAGAAAAAGAATCCATCACTGTTTGCACTTTTTTGTCGAGCTCAACCGGCGTCACGAGAAAAACTTCCTGCATAGCACTCCAAATGGTACGTAGCGGCATTTGAATTAAAAGTGCAGAAAGTACAATTAACGTAATAGAATCCAAGTAAGGCAAAAAAGGACTAGCGCGTGTGTCGGCAAGAAAAATAGCACCTAGAAAACCAAGGCTTAAAACGATGGCGAGCGATCCACCCACTAACCATCCCTGCGCATCAATGCGTAAAAATTCTGAATGTAATTTTTTATTCGCATATTTAATATAAATATACATGACAATGTTAACGATACTCGCGACAAACGTGTAGATAATTGCGATGTCAAAATCAACAACCTTCCCGCCCTGAAGAAAAGCATAAATACCGTTAACAAACGCATATAAACAGGTCGTTGCAAGCAACGTACCCGTGCAAGCCGCCACCAAAGGCTCAAGATGCCAATAACCGTATTGAAAACGGCGCGTACCTTCTCCCATAATTAATCGGGATACTAATAAAGCTGCCGTTGTCATAATGGCATCAATAATGGCATAAAAGCCTTCAAATGCGATGGATTGCGAATTGACCGCCAGACCAAAAGCGACCCCTACGAGTGCCAATGTCGTCGTGATACAGATTGATCGTTTCAGAAGTTTCTGTTCTTGTGTCGTATTATTCATGTCTTCAATACCAATGAAATCATGCCTAGATCATACCTCATGAAGTCCAAGATTAAGAGTCATACAGCGATTATATGGCCATAAAACTTGACCATTATGTCCTTCTCATTGCATTGTTGACTCATAAAACACTTTTAGGGAAGCAAATATGGAAGACTTTAAGGATCAAGTCGTATTGGTGACGGGTGGCACATCAGGGATTGGCCTTGCGACAGCTGTCCAATTTGCAGCAGCGGGAGCTGCCCATGTTATTGTCTGCGGCCGAACGGAAGCCAAGTGGCTAAGCGCACAAACTTACTTAAGTTCGCATTTGCCGCTTGAACAAGCTAAAAAAATTGAATACTGGCCGAGTGATATTCGCATCGAATCACAAGTTAAAGACATGCTTGATAAAATTTTTACGAAATACGGTCGATTGGATGTATGTTTTAATAACGCTGGCGTACAACCAGGTGATGTCACAAGCGGTGGTGACGTTGAAAACTTAGAATTCGATTCAAGAATAGATCCAGATGGATCAATTGCTTATTCGCTCGCCCCTCCTCAACCCCATTCCAAAATTTCAATCGATAATGAATGGAAAACCAATACGCCATCTCAATATAGTCGCGCATCTGAATATCGAGAAAGCCCTCTTTCAACCAGCATTTTTGGCGTGTTTTATTGTTTGAAATGGGAAATAGCGTACGCATTTAAAAAACAGCCGAAACATTTGCCCGTTTCCATTATCAGTACGGCCAGCCGCAATGGCATTATTCCCGATGCGCATAGACCTTTATACGCTGGAGCGAAGGCTTTTATCATTGCCATTTCCAAATCACTTTCCAATCAAGCTGCACAACGATCGGTAAAAGATGGAAGAGCCATGGTGAGAATCAATGTGATTGCACC
>CAYUYG010000374.1:0-1771 GCA_964449125.1 uncultured Coxiellaceae bacterium
CTTAATGCCGCGTTGAACTTTCTTGATGGTTTTCAAATAATCATTGGTTGAGTCAACACTTTCAAAAAGCGTCAGTTCACATTTTTCAGTCAGCGCTTTTTTTATGCGTTGCGCATCCAGCAAAATTAACGGCTCAAGCAAGGCATAACCTTTGCCCTTGATCGAATCAATTTTAATACCGTGGCTTTCCAGCTTGTGAATCGCTTTCCAGATCGCGCTACGCGTCATTTTTAACTTATCGCCAAGCGAAGTGCCATCGTGGTACTCACCATCATTTAAAAGGGATACCAATTTAACAAAATTTTTATTCAGTTTTTTTTGCATGTTTTTTCCCGGCAAAGCGAGCTAGCAAAATACCTGCTTCGTACAAAAACCAGATTGGAATAGCTAATAAAGTTTGCGAAAGAACATCCGGCGGCGCCAACAACATACCAATAATAAAAGCACCGACAATGGCATACGACCGCCATTTGATAAACCGCTGATAAGTGACAATATTAGTCGATACCAAAATGAGCATGACAATCGGAATTTCAAATAAACCGCCGAACACGAGTAATAATTTAATTGTAAAATCCAAATATTCCGTAATATCGGGTGCCAGCATGACGCCCACCGGCGCGATTCCAGCCAGAAAATGAAATAACATTGGGAAAATAACAAAATACGCAAATGCCATCCCGGCATAAAACAGGACAGAACTTAATAATAGAAACGGCCATAACATACGGCGTTCATGACCATATAGTGCAGGCGCGATAAAAGCCCATACCTGATATAAAAAAAACGGCACCGATAACAGCATAGCCGCCATGAAGGCTAATTTGAAAGGAACAAAGAATGGCGAGACAATTTGCGTGGCAATCAGATGGCCCTGCGGCAAAAATTTTAACAAGGGGAGTGCCAACCACGTATAAAGTTGGCTAGAAAAATACAGACACACCGCAAAAATTAACAAAAGGACGGTCAGCGCGCGGATCAGCCGGCCGCGCACTTCTACCAAAAATAGCAATGATTCTGCGCTAGGGTTTGGGCTGGTCTTTTCGTTCATTGGCCACATCAACCGACTCAATTAAGCCATTCATTTCATCTTTTACTTTGGTAAACATGCCACGAATGGTTTTTGCAAAGCGTCCCAGACTAAATGCTACATCAGGCAGTTGTTCTGGCTTGATAACCAACAACGCGATCAATAGAACAACGATCATTTCACTGATACTAAAGTTCACTTTATTCGTCCTTCTTTTTTTCCTCTGGATCTTCCTGCAAACCTTTGCGGAAACTGCGTATGGCAACCGCTAAATCATTGCCGACATCACGCAGACGCTGCGTGCCAAACACCATCATGAGAATTAAAAAAATAATTAATAGCGAACCAAAATTACGAAAACCCATAACAACTCCTTACACTGGTGCGTGTGGTGTTATCCATCCAAATGCAAATGCAACAAACAATAAAACAAATAGCAAGATTGACAAACTGATGCGCCACGTCAAAGCCTTGATGATACGATCGGATTGACCTTGATCGCGAACGAGAAAATACAATGCACTGCCCAATGAGAAAAAAATAAATAGAAATAAAATAATAATTATTGCTTTGATAATTAAGGTCATGACACTTACAATCCTCACCAGTCCTCAGTACAGCCTTCCAAAAACGGACTCAAGTATAGACAGATATGGCGGGGGAAACAATTCAACATAGCATGAAAAACACGGAAACCAACATTCTCTTCCCTGTCTTTCTCTTCTCTCGCCACATACTCCT
>CAYUYG010000374.1:1781-2212 GCA_964449125.1 uncultured Coxiellaceae bacterium
TGAAAACTCAATCTTCTTGCTCTTGCGTGCATTGCATTCTTAACTAGCCTTGGTTGCTGGCAATTAGCGCGCGCAACGCAAAAAAAACAATTACTGCAATCTTTTGCGGAACGCAGTATGCAAGCACCACTGAAGGTTGAAAATTTACAACATCAGCAAGATTTGCGTTTTTACCAAACAGAATTAACCGGCCACTTTGATAACACGCACACTTTTCTGCTCGATAATAAAATCTTGCGCGGCAAAATTGGTTATGAAATTTATACGCCTTTTTATGCCAAGGGTTTTTCTGCGCCGCTTCTGGTTGATCGCGGATTTATTGGCATCCAAGTAAGTCGCAGCAAGCAACCCATCATCAAGGATATTCCAGGTACGGTGAGTACCAAAGGTTTGTTAAATTTACCGCCTAAATATGTGACCCTTGGAAAAAA
>CAYUYG010000375.1:0-2211 GCA_964449125.1 uncultured Coxiellaceae bacterium
GCGGCGGTTTTGGGTGTAGGAATTAGTCGTTGCATTACTGATTTTTCCCGCTTCATTTTCTGAAAAAATAGCTGAAAAACCTGCTGAAAAAACGGCGCCAGCTGATTCCATTCCCGCTGTGCTTGCCATTGCAACGCCTGCCAATCCGCCTTCTTCTGCCAAGCGACTGTGGAATTTACAGGATGCGGATATTTTAAGTGTGATTAGTGAGGTATCACAGGAAACGGGCAAAAATTTTATTGTCGACTCGCGTGTGAATGGCAAAATTACCCTAGTTTCCAGCAAACCTTTGCGAAAGGGTGAGGTTTATCAAGTCTTTCTATCTGTGTTGGGTGTCTTAGGTTATTCAGCGATCCCTTCCGGTAATGTCGTGAAAATCGTACCAAATATGGAAAGCGGGGAACAGGCGACGGCGGTGGCAAACGGTGTTACGCCTGGGCGCGGCGATGAAGTGGTCGTGCGAGTTATCCCACTTGAAAATGTTTCTGCCACGCAATTAATTCCTGTGCTTCGACCATTGTTGCCGCAATGGAGTAATATTTCTTCGTATGCGCCTGGCAATGTATTAATTTTATTGGGTCGTGCTTCCAATCTGCAGCGCATCATGGACATTATTCAAGATGTGGATAAAGCATCAACGAATGGGATTCAGATTGTGCCTTTGCGTCATGCATCCGCTTCGCAAATCGCCTTGGTATTAAATAATTTACAATCCGCCGCTCGCGCTTCGGGTGACACAGTCGCTGTTTCGATCGCAGTTGATGAGCGCAGCAATAGTTTGTTATTAAGTGGTCCCAAAGCCATGCGTTTACGTATGCGTGTGTTGATTGCGCAATTGGATGCGCCTGCGAGCGCACCAGCAGGTAATACTGAAGTAGTTTACTTACGCTATTTGGAAGCAAAAACTTTTGCGCCAACATTGGGCAGAATCGCGGCCAATATTGTTGGTAAAGCAAGCGGCGCCAGTTTTGATGCGGCTACTTCGCAAGCCGTTGCACCACAATCGTCCGCTAATGGAAGCGCAAGCAGTCAAGTTGCTGCTGCGAAAGAACCGGTCAATACGTCTACCATCATTCAAGCGGAACCTAGCACCAATGCCATTATCATTACCGCGCCACCTGCTTTGATGAAGGCATTAAAAGCTGTGATTGCAAAATTAGATATTCGACCAGCGGAAGTCATGGTTGAAGCCATCATTGCCGAAATTTCGGAATCAAATCTAACAAGTTTAGGTATTCAATGGGGTAGTGTTACTGCTAGCGACACACCTACAACGGTTTCCACCGGTATTCCAACGTCCTTCCCCAATTTGGGTGCGGGGGTGGTTGGCTTGATTCCTCATGTACAAATCCAGGCAATTTTAAGTATTTTACGCAATCAAAATGGTGTCGATATTCTTTCCACGCCATCGGTGATGGTCCTAGATAATCAGCCTGCTTCGATTGAAATCGGTCAAATGGTGCCAACTCAAACGGGTCAATATGCTACTTCCAATGGTGGCGTACAATCACCGACACCGTTTGTGACCAATGATTATAAAACCGTCACACTGAAACTGGATGTGAAACCGCAAATCAACTTGGGCAATTCTGTGCGGCTCAAATTGAAATTAAAAAATGACACCTTGCAGGATCCACAAAACCCGACGCTGACACCGCGTATTAATACCAGCAAAATTGAAAACTCGGTGGTGATGAATAGCGATGATGTGTTGGTTATCGGTGGTCTTATGAGTAATAGTAATAATGAAAATACCAATAAAGTGCCTATTTTAAGCAGTATTCCGATTGTCGGTGAATTGTTTAAGCAGAAGACGACCAGTGTGCAAAAGAAAAATCTGGTGGTCTTTATTAAACCAATTATTGTGCATACACCTGAAGATGGCTTTTTATTGAGTGATGCAAAATATAATGCGTTTCGCCGTGTGCAAGGTAATTTCCGCGAAGACTTAGATAGCATCGGCGACAAACATTTGCCGACGCAGTTACCACCGTGGAAAAACAAAAAAGACTTACCAGCACCGTTTGAGGGTGGGCAATGACACCGCTGCGTTTCACGTTTGCAAAACGACATGGTGTGTTAATTGCAGGTAGCGAAGCCAATGCTGCCAAAGTGATTTATTGTCGCAAGCCCAACTTGTCAGTGATTGCAGAAATCCGTCGTCATTTAAAAATGCCGATTGTGCTTGAGCAGGTAAGTGAAGAATTATTC
>CAYUYG010000376.1:0-2205 GCA_964449125.1 uncultured Coxiellaceae bacterium
TGAACTTGCTTTTTATATTTAAATAAATGATCATCTCACAATAAAGCTGATTGTAATGCTTCAATTTTTTTAGTAAGCACGAACTCCTCTTGGTATCTTTTTTCATTTAGTTGTCTCATTTGAAAAATATACCTTGTAAACAACTCGGCTTCATGCAGGCCGACTTGTTTCGTATTTTTCCAATTAGAAAGACATCGTTCTAATCTGTTAGCAAAATTATCAAAAATTTCTTTGTTCTCCAGCCAATGGAGCAATTCTTTTATCTAATAATTCACCCGTAGGAATGAGTAAACCCTCTGTATATTTTAGAAATGGAATTATTCGTTCACCATTAGTACCTGTCATCCACTGTGATTGTATAATATAACGTTCTTTTTTTTGAAGTTGCTTTTTGAATGCAGCTAAAATTTTCTTGCCTGCCAGAATTTCTTAGGCCGCTAATATTTTTTTTTGTTTATCATCCGATATTTTCAAGTTTTTTTGAATTGTGACTTCAACCTTGGCTTTGTAATCTAATGGTGTGGTGACGCTCATCATACTCTCCGGAAGTAATTAATGAAATGTTACACTTAGTTTTAGAGTTAACAATATTAGATTAATTGACAATGGGTGTCAATATGTTTTTGAACCCATAGCCGACTGATTGATGCGTGCATACTCACTAATCAAAATAATACGCAGAAATGAGTCTAGGTCGGGGTAGTGTAAGCTAATGATTTTCAGTACAATATCATTATGGAAAAACGTAATTCAATTGACATCAAGCAAGATCTGGCGAATGCCTATAAAATATTTGCGTATTTGGGCATGGATGATCTCACTTATACCCATTTATCGGCGCGCGATCCGAATCGCGACGTTTTTTACATTCATCCCTTAGGGCAACTCTTTGCAGAAGTCACAAGAGAAAGTTTATTGACCGTCAGTATGGATGGCGAAGTTTTAGAAGGCGTGGAAGCGCAATATAATCAAACGGGTTATGCGATTCACAGTAGTATCTATAAAGCGCGTCCCGATGTGCATGCTATTTTTCATTTACATACTTTGAATGGCGTTGCCGTATCCGCAATGCAATGCGGATTGTTACCCATCAGCCAATTTTCATTTCATTTTCATAATCGTATTGCGTATCATGCTTATGATTCCTTAGTTTTAGATGGCGCCTCGCAAGGACAAGGATTGATAAAGGATTTGGATATGTATAAGGCTTTGTTTTTACAAAACCATGGCACTTTAACTTGTGGTGAAACCTTACAAGAAGCCTTTTTTTACGCGTATTATTTAGAGAAAGCCTGTAAAGTGCAATGCTTAGCCTTGGCTTCAGGACAAGCTTTGATTTATCCATCTCCAGAAGTATGCGAGCGTGCTGCACTCGATATGCGTGCGTTCGAGAAGGATTTGGGGCAAAGGGATTGGCAGGGGTTATTGAGGATTATTGGTAAATGCAGCAAGAGAGCAAATGACTATTAAATTATCAACTTTTTCTGGTTGGAAGCTTTCAGGTGAAGATGCTGTAGCCCTATTAAACCAACTGGATGCTCTGCCTAATCCTGTAGCCCAAGCCACAATAAAGAATGGTTTTAAGTTTTTTGATGCCGCCTCGAACCATAACGATGACTATCCATTAATGTGCTATGACCTCTATCATAAAGGGCAATTGCAGAATTTTCAGTATAGTAACGTACTAAATACAGAAGAATGTATGGTTTAAAAGCGAAACATCTATTGAAAAATATGATAAAATCTAATTTTAGGTCGTAAACTTATTTCGGTCTCATTCATTGTAATTTCAAAAGGTTAACTATGACGCACGTTGTTCGTACTCGTTTTGCACCCAGTCCCACTGGCTACTTACACATTGGTAGTGCCAGGACCGCCTTATATTGTTGGCTCTATGCCCGTAAGCATAATGGAAAATTTATTCTTCGAATTGAAGATACGGATAGAGAGCGTTCAACTGAAGATGCGGTGGCGGCCATTCTAGATGGCATGAACTGGTTGGGCTTAAAAGAGGATGAGGGTCCTTTTTTCCAAACCCATCATTTTGACAGGTATCGAGAAGCGGCCGATAAACTAGAGCAGGAAGGTCATGCCTACCGTTGTTATTGTTCTAAGGATCGATTAGAAAAATTACGTGAACAGCAAACCATGAATAAAGAAAAACCGCGTTACGATGGTTTGTGTCGTTCAATCACTGACATTAAA
>CAYUYG010000377.1:0-2196 GCA_964449125.1 uncultured Coxiellaceae bacterium
TTGCTTCGCACGCCACATCAAATCCATCAACATCAAAATGAAACTTCGAATCATTAAGGCTCAACCTACTTGTGCAATGGGGGTTTCAAAAGGGGGAGAGACGCCGTTCTCCCCCTTTTGTGCAAGCGCGAACTTGCTTCGCGCGCCGCATCAAATGATTGTATGCCAGACAGAATTTGTTAAGATGTAATGATTCTTCCAGGAAGGAAACGTATGGATACGAAATTACTGCCTGCCGCACCTGCTTCATATAGCAAAATAATGAAATTTAGCTTTGTGCTTTATCGAGCCACGTTCTTCAAGGTCATCTGGTTGTCTTTATTAGTGGCCATCATTACGTTTACGCCGCGCCTTATGATTGATCTCACTGGCAAAAACATTTTCATGAGTCCAAATTGGTCAAAGTTAAATTTTTTGTGGGTTTTATTAATTGATTTAATCAACTTGGCCTTATTTGTGGGTATTATCTGGCATATCTATTGTACCGCACGTAAAAAACATGAACCTCTTATTGAAGATATCACCGTTGGCTTCAAAAAAACCATTTACGTATTCGTCGCCTCGCTATTGCAAGCTGCTATTCTCTTTGCCGTCACCGTGATCATTATGGGATTACAAATTTTGCTTGCTGATTTTAATCTGTTATTTAATACCTCTATTCTTGGTATGTTATTTACGACGATCATATTCACCGCAGAATTAGCCGTTATTGTTTATCTTTACACCTTGTTCTTCTTTTTCATTCCGCTTATTGCGATTGAAAACAAAGGTGTTTTAGCCTCACTGGAGAAAAGTATTGCGCTGGTCTGGAATCATTGGTGGCGTACGTTTTCCGTACAACTTACGCCTTGGATTGCTTATTTACTGATACTGTCATTCATTCGTTATGTCATAAACATCAACGTACATATTTATTTTACACAAAACCTCGATTATTCGATCTGGACGACGCTATTACAATTAGTCTTGTTTGCCTTATTGTTACCCTGGATTGCTGGACTGATGATCGTGCAATTAAAAGAGCTTGAATTACGGCAGGGTATGTCCGCAAAATAACCCGCTTTGACAGGCTGCACGACGACATGAGTACAAATCCTAAAATTCTCATTGCCTTTGATTATGGTATGAAACGCATTGGTACCGCCATTGGTCAAACCATTACCCAAACGGCGCGGCCATTGGATACGATTCAGGCTAAAAATGGTGTGCCCAATTGGTTAGCCATTGAAAAATTAATGCAAAAATGGCTGCCAGATGCATTGGTAGTCGGTGTGCCCCTCAATATGGATGGTACGGATCAAGTCATTACCCGTGAAGCGCGTCGTTTCATTGTCGAACTGAAAGAACGTTTTAAATTGCCCGTTTATGAAATGGACGAGCGGCTCACCACTAAAGATGCACGCGAACAACTCTTTGCGCAGGGTGGATTTAAAGCACTTCAGGATGGACAAGTTGATCGTGTCGCTGCACAATTAATCCTCGAAAACTGGTTCGCCGACAATAAATAAAAATCTGCAGGACACCTAACTATGCCAAAAACATTACCTAGCCGACGCCCTTATCTCATTGGATTCCTCGTTATTTGCGGATTATTGTTAACCAGCATCTATTTGCAAGCCGTCGCAGGTTTCATTCCTTGTCCGCTCTGCATTTTGCAACGTCTAATGTTTTTTGTGCTGGGGGTATTCTTTTTACTTGGCATACTACTGTATAAAAAACAAATTGCTCGATTGACGATTAATGTGTTGTCTTTCATTGCCGCCTGCACCGGGTTTGGGTTGGCTGCGAGACAAGTCTGGCTTCAAAACTTTCCAACGGCAGGTAGTAGCGAATGTGGTGTCAGCATCCAATACATGCTGCAAGTGCTACCATTAAATGAATTAATCGAAAAAGTCTTGGGTGGAAGCGGTGAATGCGCGCAACGTAGTTGGGAATTTTTTTATCTCGACATGGCAGAATGGGCGCTCGTCTTTTTCAGCCTATTTGTGCTTGCCACCCTGTTTTTGTTGTTTAAAGAAATTGAACTAAGCGGCCATAAACATTTTTTAAATATAAAACATTAACCTTACGACCGTCTTGTTTTACGACGCGATTTGATAGCTGCATGCAGTTCAAAACAATCCAGGTCAGTAAACGCGGTGTAGACTGATCTGGTAGAGCCTTGTCCTTTAAATCACCACCAAGCTGCTGAATCGC
>CAYUYG010000378.1:0-2176 GCA_964449125.1 uncultured Coxiellaceae bacterium
CCCTAGGCAAGGCGATGGTCATTTGGGTGGCTCGGTGGGCTGTAGTGGGAATTTGTCGCATGATTCAATCGAGGGTTTTCCCGCAACATTTGAAGAAGTCACGGAAACTGATTTGTTATTACATGTAGTTGACGCTTCTGCTGAACAAAAAAATACGCATATCGAACAAGTTAATTTAGTACTGGAAAGTATTTCGGCTCAACATGTGCCGGTTATCTTGGTTTATAACAAAATTGACTTGGTAGATAAATTCACTCCTCAGATTGATCGCGACGAACTCGGGCGCATCAAGCGGGTATTTGTATCGGCTGCGACGGGGGCGGGTTTGCCGACCTTACTCACGGCGATGCATGAGGTGCTTGGTCAGGATATCGTTGAGGAATTGGTCGTTTTAAGAGCGGATCAAGCCAAATTACGTGCCCAGCTCTATGCCCGGGAAGCGGTCATAACTGAAACAACGGATGAGGAAGGTAATTATCATCTAACAATCCGCTTGCATCGGGTGGAGTTGGAGAAGCTTTTTCGCTAGTATAGTACCCCTTTGCTATCGATGCATTTGATCCAAATGTGAACACTAAGGGGGAGTCTCATGGTATGGTCTATTTTTTTAACGGCGATTGGACTGTTATTTGTCTTTGAAGGGATCTTACCGTTTCTATCTCCTGCATTTTGGCGGGGATTGATGCAGCGCATGTTTATTCAAAGCGACCGTGCTTTACGTATTATGGGTCTGGTCAGCATGTTAATTGGGCTGGCGCTGGTTTCAGTCGCTCATGATCTTTTTTAAGAATTAGCTAGAGAGAATTATCAGAATGGGAAAAAGTATTGTTGTATTAGGCAGTCAATGGGGTGATGAAGGTAAGGGCAAGATTGTGGATATGCTGATGGAACGGGCTTCCATCGCCGTGCGCTTCCAGGGCGGCCATAATGCGGGTCATACATTAGTTATTGATGGCAAGAAGACGATTTTGCGTCTTATTCCATCGGGTATCTTGCATTCGCATGTGCAATGCTTGATTGGTAATGGTGTCGTGCTTTCTCCTACCGCTCTACTTGAAGAGCTCGAAGAACTCGAAAGTCGTGGTGTCAATGCCTCAGCTCGTTTACGCATTAGTGATGCTTGTGTGCTGATTTTGCCATATCACGTTGCCCTTGATCGCGCGCGCGAGCAAGCAAAAGGCAATGCCAAGATTGGAACGACTGGCCGTGGTATTGGTCCAGCGTATGAAGATAAGGTTGCGCGACGCGCCCTACGTTTTGGTGATTTATTTGATGAAAAACGCCTGCGTGCAAAACTAGAAGAAGTATTGAATTATCATAATTTTGTTCTGAAAAATTATCACGGTCATGAACCGATTGAGCTGGCTCCGCTCATGGATAATTTACTTAGAATGGTCCCGCGTTTAAAGCCAATGCGTGCCGATGTGGCAGCGTTATTGTCGCAGTATCGCGACGAAGGCAAAAACATGATGTTTGAAGGTGCGCAAGGAACGTTGTTAGATATTGATCATGGCACTTATCCTTTTGTCACCTCCTCAAATACCGTTGCAGGCGCTGCTTCCACAGGTAGTGGTTATGGGCCGCGTCATCTGAATTATATTTTAGGTATAACGAAAGCTTACACGACTCGCGTCGGCTCCGGACCGTTTCCAACTGAATTACACGATGAAGTAGGTAAACACTTATCCACGAAAGGAAATGAATTCGGTTCCGTGACCGGTCGTCCTCGCCGCTGCGGCTGGCTGGATTTGGTGGCACTGCGCCGCTCCACCCAATTAAATAGTTTTTCGGGCTTATGCATCACTAAGCTGGATGTTTTGGATGGCTTGCCGACGATTAAGTTGTGCGTAGGCTATAAATTGCATGGTGAGGCTTGTCTTTACCCACCGCTGGAAAGTGATTTGTTTGCGGAATGTGAACCCGTCTACGAAGAATTACCCGGCTGGCAGGAATCAACGGTTGGCATTAGGCAATTTAATGATTTGCCGCAAAATGCACAAAAATACCTGCTGCATATCGAGAAGCTGGCGGGGGTGCCGATTGACATGATTTCCACTGGGCCGGATAGAAAAGATACGATTATGTTGCGCAGCCCATTTGAAAATGAAGAAACGGATGCATTTTTTGCCGAGGAGAGGACTTGAACCTCCACGGGGTTGCCCCCACAGGCATCTGA
>CAYUYG010000379.1:0-2173 GCA_964449125.1 uncultured Coxiellaceae bacterium
GACGGCAAAACCAAAAGAATTGTTGAAGCAGTTTGAAAAAACAATTTCTGTAAACAATAAACATAATCCGAAAGCGAGTACCTGGTTCAATAAGGTAAAAAAGTTTTTTGAAGACATGAAGTTTTAAAGCATTCGGAATAATGACATGGTATGTAAGTCCACTAAGAGGTGATAGGTATGCAAAAAGTACCAATGACGGTAACCGGGGCGGAAAAACTTCGTGAAGAATTGCATCGCTTAAAACAAATTGAAAGACCGAAAATTATTCATGCGATTGCAGAAGCTCGTGCGCATGGTGATTTAAAAGAAAATGCGGAATATCACGCTGCACGTGAACAGCAGGGTTTTATCGAAGGACGTATTATCGAGATTGAATCCAAGCTTTCTGCGGCACAAGTGATTGATATCACCCAAATGGAAAATTCTGGCCGCGTTATTTTTGGATCAACTATTAAATTAACCAATGCTGATGGCAAATCATTGCATTATCAAATCGTTGGTGAAGATGAAGCAGATATCAATAATAATAAAATTTCTGTTACCTCACCGGTTGCACGCGCTTTAGTTGGCAAGTATGAGGGTGATACGGTTGAAGTGGTCACACCTGAAGGCAAACTCAGTTTCGAAATCATAGAAGTAAATTATATTTAATGGCTACGAAAGACGGCAGTCGCCGCTGGTTAAAAGAACATTTCAGTGACATCTATGTGAAGCGCGCACAAAAAGAAGGATATCGCTCGCGCGCAGTTTATAAACTACTGGAATTGCATGAGCGTGACCGCTTGTTTAAACCCGGTATGATTGTCATTGATTTGGGTGCGGCACCAGGCGGCTGGTCGCAATTAGTCACGAAATTAGTGAAACCCAAGGGCAAAATTATTGCCCTGGATATTTTACCGATGGAACCTATTCCTGGGGTTGATTTTATCCAGGGTGATTTTTCTGATGAAGCAGTGTTGCAAACATTGATGCAGCATATCGATGGTGCGACACCTGATTGGGTGATATCAGACATTGCGCCCAATATGAGTGGTATTGACGGGGTGGATATGCCACGTTCTATGTATCTCTCGGAGCTTGCACTGGATTTCGCTTTACGTGTTTTGGGTGAGGAAGGTGGCTTCTTAATTAAAGTTTTTCAGGGAGAAGGCTTTGATGCATTGCTTGGTGAAATAAAGCGCAATTTTAAGGCGGTGTTTATTCGCAAACCAAAAGCATCGCGTGGTAGGTCAAGAGAAGTCTATATTTTGGCGAAAGGGTTAAAGCGCTAACAAGTGAGAATTTAATTTTTGTGGTGCTTTTTATGGTTTAAATACAGGTTTTCTAGTTTCTAATCTCCAGATTAGGTATGATTATCTTATATTGAAAGAAAATCCTGAAAGAGGTCAACTAACGTGAATGATGCAGTCAAGACGATACTTTTATGGATGGTCATTGGGGTTATTTTAGTTTCCGTTTTTAATAATTTTGGGCCGCGTCGTGAGACCGAAGAGCGTATTAGTTATTCTGCTTTGGTGAACGAAGTAAAACAGGGTAATGTTCGAACGGCCACCATAACGGACCAGAACATAACGGGAACGTTGCAAAACAATAAAACGTTCACGTCGTATCTGCCAATGCGTCAAGATGATGCCTTGTTAAAAGAAATGGTCGAGAAGAATGTGGTTGTGAAAGGCAAGGCGCCTGACTCACCGGGATTATTGATGCATCTCCTGAGTTTGCTGCCCTGGATTGCCCTCTTTGCATTCTGGATTTATTTGCTACGCCAACAAACGGGCGGTGGCAAAGGTGGTGCGTTTTCATTTGGACGCAGCCGCGCACGTTTATTGAATTCCGATCAAGTCAAAGTTACTTTCGCCGATGTGGCGGGTTGTGAGGAAGCAAAAGAAGAAGTCAAAGAACTTGTCGACTTTTTAAAAGACCCAGGCAAGTTTCAACGTCTCGGCGGCAAGATTCCACGTGGTGTGTTATTGGTCGGTCCTCCAGGTACCGGTAAAACCTTATTAGCGCGTGCGGTTGCTGGTGAAGCAAAAGTGCCTTTCTTCACTATTTCTGGTTCAGATTTTGTGGAAATGTTTGTGGGCGTCGGCGCTTCACGTGTGCGTGATATGTTTGAGCAGGCGAAAAAGCAAGCACCGTGTATTATTTTTATCGACGAAATCGATGCGGTCGG
>CAYUYG010000380.1:0-2166 GCA_964449125.1 uncultured Coxiellaceae bacterium
TCCAGTTGGACGTAGGCGGTTAACTTCAATAGGGTCTAATGACCCGCCTGCTTGATTTGCTTCAATTGCTCAGAAGCAAGTCTTGAAGAAGTGGTGCCAGGATAACGGTTAATAACTTTTTTGAAGGCAGATTTTGCATCAGGCCATTTCATTTGGGATGCGTAAATTAAACCAATTTTCAACTGCGCATCTGAAACACGTGGACTCTCTGGATAATTTTGGACGACATTT
This sequence comes from uncultured Coxiellaceae bacterium, assembly GCA_964449125.1. Lineage (GTDB taxonomy): Bacteria > Pseudomonadota > Gammaproteobacteria > DSM-16500 > DSM-16500 > Aquicella. Next base: position 232 of record CAYUYG010000380.1, read on the forward strand.
GAAAATTCTGTTAATGCCTGATCATTCTTACCCAGTAATCCATACAATTCGCCGAGCCAATAATGCGCATTCGACGCAAACTGACCAGAAGGATATTTTTGTAACATGCCTTGCAGTGTTTTTACGGCTTGGTCATATTTTTTAGCTTTAATTAAATCATAAGCCGTTTGATAAATTTGCTGCTCTTCAGCAACATTTGGCTGATTAGCCGCCGTCAGCCCCGCGGCTGCATTGGCTTCGGAGTCTTCGGCTGAAACAGGGGGTTGCGCTTTCTTTTTTGCTGCAATTTTTGCAGCGGCAGGAGACGGTAAAACTTCTACTTCATCCATTGGATTGGTTTTATTGACAGAAGTCGCCACTGCACCGCTCTTTAATTGCGTCAGTCGTTTGTCCAGATCTGCATACATGGATTTTTGCTGTTCCTGTAATTGCTGCAGCTCGTGAGTCAATTGCTCCACTTGTCCGCGCAGGGTCTGTACCTGATTTTGCAAAGAGTCCACTCTGGTAGAGGAATCCGTATTTTGCATGTTGTTAATCTGTTGTTCCGCACGACGCACACGTTGTTCTAGGCTCATCGGTTGCGAGGATTGTGGTGATGGAGCAGGCAGTTGCGCACCCCCGTTTCCTGACCCAAATGATCCATCCTGACTCGGTAGTGGCGGTGGTGGTAAATCCTGACCTTGTTCAGCACCATTATCAAACTGCTGAGGTAATGAATCCGCATCATAAACTGGCGCAGATTCTGCCATAACAGGCATGGCGATCCCGATGAGGGCCGCCATACCAATACCTTGAATAACACGAATGAAAGTTTGCATAAAATTAGCGCTGCAGATAAACGAGAACCACGCGACGATCTTGCTGATAAGCCGCTTCGCTATAACCAGGGACCGCTATTTTTTCAGCGCCATAGCTAACAACCCGGATTTGTGCGGGGTTAACACCTTTAGCAGTGAGAATATGGGCAACCGCTTTTGCACGACGTTCACCTAAACCAATATTGTATTCGCGGCTGCCGCGCGGGTCAGTGTGACCTTCGAGCATCACTTTCGCATTGCCGTGAGAGAGCAAATATTGTGCATTTGCGTCAATGGCTGGTTTATATTCATCACGCACAACATCGCTGTCAAAATTAAAATAATACACACGATTGGAAGCATTGCGTCTACCGCCTGCTTGATCACCAAAACTGGATTCTTCGCCTAAACCGGATGCTTGCGCACCAGAATTACTATATGCCGAATTAGCTTCATCAATTGCCGCATTATCAGTTTGTGATTTGCGCGCAGAAGAACAAGCAGCCAAGGTAATGATGCTGCTGCCTATTAAAATCACTTGCATCCATTTTCTCAAGTTCATTGTCTGCCCCTTACAAAAGTTGATTTTGATCTTATACACAAGCCATTAAACTCAAAAGTATACGCCTAAATCGTCACTTGGCAACCCTATGACAAGTAAGGCGACCACGCAGGATCTTGGGCTTCGCCATTGCGTGAAGGCAAGCGCAGCTGCACGCGACCGTCAGCTGAGACCATGGCCAGCACATTACGTCCACCGTAGACTGTTTCATATAAAATCATACTGCCATTCGGCGCAATGCTCGGCGAAGCACTGTCACCTGCTGATCCGCTGAGGACCGTAGTCGCGCCATTATCTAAATCCATAATCGCAATATGATATAAACCAGACACACGATGAATCATGGCTACCCCTTTACCATCTCGGGTGTAGGAACCACGCGCATTATAATCCCCGTCATAAGACAGCCTGGAAACATTCCCACCACTACTGCCTACTTGATAAAGCTGTAAACCGCCGCCACGATTGGAAGTGAATAATAAGGATCGGCCATCTGGCGACCAACCGGGTTCCGTATTTATGTAAAAATCCCGTGTTATCTGACTCAAACTATTAGTGCTGATATCCATGACATAG
>CAYUYG010000381.1:0-2154 GCA_964449125.1 uncultured Coxiellaceae bacterium
ATTCCCCGGTAGCTCAGTCGGTAGAGCAAGTGGCTGTTAACCACTGGGTCGGCGGCTCGAGTCCGTCCCGGGGAGTTGTAAGATGCTGCAATACCCCTTACCTAATTTCCTGATTGATCGAATGGAGCGTGGTTTATGGAATTTACAGGCCTGCGGCAAGCCCTTACTTTAGAATCACCTCTGCAAATTGTTGGTACCATTAACGCCTATTCTGCCCTACTCGCCAAACGTGCTGGTTTTCGTGCGATTTACTTATCAGGTGCTGGGGTTGCCAATGCATCGTTTGGACTACCTGATCTGGGCATGACTAACCTCACTGATGTGGCCGAAGATGTTTACCGTATAACCGATGCCTGCGACTTACCCTTACTGGTCGATATTGATACTGGCTGGGGAAGTGCTTTCAATATTGAACGCGCTATTAAAACCCTCATCAAAGCTGGCGCGGCTGGCGTACATCTTGAAGACCAAGTACAAGCCAAACGCTGCGGTCATCGTCCTAAAAAAGAAATCACTAGCACTGAAGAAATGTGCGATCGGATTAAAGCTGCCGTCGATGCTAAATACGATAAAAATTTTGTGATGATGGCCCGCACTGATGCACTGGCTATTGAAGGCTTGGATAAAACACTAGAGCGCATAGAACATTATGTTGCTGAAGGCGCTGACATGATTTTCTTTGAAGGCGCAACCGACATCAACCAATATAAGCATATCACCGCTGCTTGCAAGGTTCCGGTTCTCGCCAATATCACCGAATTTGGCGTGACACCGCTTTTTACTAAAGAAGAACTTGAACAAGCTGGCGTGCAACTTATCCTTTATCCACTCAGCGCCTTTCGCGCCATGAGTGCTGCTGCGCTGAATGTATATCAAACGATACGTACAGCGGGCACACAACAATCTGTTGTCTCCACCATGCAAACACGCAATGAACTCTATGATATCTTGCATTATCACGATTACGAACAAAAACTTGATGAACTTTTTGCAAAAGGAAAAGGCAAATGACAGTAAAATCCAGAGGACTCGAAGGCATTGTCGTTGGCGAAACAGCCATCTCCACCGTAGGTAAAGAAGGTGTAGGTCTTACTTATCGAGGCTATGATATTCATGATTTAGCAGCCCATGCTTCTTTCGAAGAAGTTGCGTATTTACTCATCTATGGCGAGCTGCCCAATTTAGCCGAATTACAAGCTTATCGCGAGAAACTTGTCAAACTTCGCCGCCTGCCTAATGAACTTAAACTGTTACTTGAAACCATTCCAGGTTCTGCACATCCCATGGAAGTATTGCGTACTGGCGTATCCATGCTAGGTACGCTGGAAAGCGAATCTGCCCAATACACCGGTCATCAAATTGCGGATCGATTAATTGCTTGCACACCCAGCATGCTACTCTACTGGTATCAATTCCATCGTAATAATGTGCGCATAGAAACGTGGAATAGTGAAGAACAAACTGTTGCCGGTTATTTTTTACAATTGCTGCACGGCAAAAAACCTGACGATGAAATGCGACGCTGCGTAGATGTCTCCCTTATTTTATACGCAGAACATGAATTTAATGCTTCTACGTTCGCCGCACGTGTCACCGCCTCTACTGAATCGGATTTTTATTCTGCCATTGTTTCTGCTATCGGCACCTTGCGTGGTCCTTTACATGGTGGCGCAAATGAAGAAGCCATGCGCTTGATCACGTTGTTTAAAACCCCTGAGCAAGCTGAAAAAGGCGTAAAAGACATGCTCGCCGAAAAAGTTAAAATCATGGGCTTTGGACACCGTGTTTATAAAATTTCTGATCCACGTTCCGACATCATTAAAGCGTGGTCACAAAAATTATCGAATCACGCACGCGATGGCTACCTCTTTGCCGTTTCTGAAGCAATTGAAAAAGTTATGTGGGATCAGAAAAAATTATTCCCGAATTTAGATTTTTACAGTGCGACAGCCTATCATTTCTGTGGTATTCCGACACCGCTTTTCACTCCTATTTTCGTCATGGCACGATTAAGTGGATGGAGCGCGCATATATTTGAACAACGCGCTAATAATCGCTTAATACGCCCAGAAGCATTATACAACGGTCCCGCACCGCGACCATTTCCACCTATTCAAGAACGAGGCTAATATGGGTTTACATACAGTTGATGAA
>CAYUYG010000382.1:0-2151 GCA_964449125.1 uncultured Coxiellaceae bacterium
AAATGGGATATGTTACATAATTAGCTAACTTCTTTTTCAATAATGTAACCTCACTTCTGATAGGCTTGAATTCTTCCAACAGTGATGCCTCCATGCGTTTGAAATTATATACTTTGCTTAACGGTATACAAGAGAGGGGCTTACCACTTAATGATCAAGCTAATCCAGGATTTAGCGATAGCGTTTTACCGCGACAATTAACATGACGAGCATAAAAAGCAGAATGGGCCATAAATCTACCCAAGCTTCAGCGAAACCGATACCTTTTAACATGATGCCGCGCACGATATTGATAAAATGCGTCATCGGCAACACATTCCCTAACCACTGCGCCCACATGGGCATGCCTTTAAATGGAAATGCAAAACCCGACAATAGCATCGACGGTAGAAAGAAAAAGATGCTAATTTGACTCGCTTCTAATTGAGTTTTAGCCAGCGTGGAAATCATGATACCCACAAACAAATTTGCGAGAATAAATGGCAGCGTCAATGTAAACAATAAAAAAGCATTGCCCAATATCGGAATTTTAAAAAACCAAACGGCAAGTAATATCACGATAATGGTTTGCAAATAACCGACAATGATAAACGGCGTCGCTTTCCCAATGATCACTTCCATTGGTAAAATGGGTGTCGACAATAAACTCTCCATCGTACCGCGTTCACGTTCACGCGTGAGCGCCATTGACGCAACCATCACAAATGTTATCGTCAACACCGTGCCCAACAATCCTGGCACGATATTATATTGCGTGATTGCACTGGGATTATATTTAGTATGTACGCGCAATTCCGCAGGCGCTTTTTCCGGCACTAACAATTTAAGCGGGCCCACCAAATCATATTGAAACACCGTATTCATCAATACATTGGATGCAGATACCGCGTATGCAACTGATACCGGATCGGTGCCATCCACTTCCAATAAAGCAACCGGTCTTTCTCCGCGCACTAACTTACGCGAAAAATCCGGTGGAATATTCAATGTGAACAAGACTTGATGCGTTGCCATTAATTTATTGGCCGCCGCTTCCGATTCAGGATAATGATCAAATTTAAAATACTGTGTGTTTTCTAATTCGTGTATGAGTGTGCGTGCGAACGGACCAGCATCGGAATTGATTAATGCAGTGGGCAAGTATTTAGGATTGGTATTAATGGCCAGGCCAAATAAAATAAGTTGTACAATCGGCAAGCTGATGACCATGGCAAACGTACTGTGATCACGTTTGAATTGCGTGAATTCTTTTTGGATCAATCCCCACGTACGTTTAAATGAAAAATTTTTCATACTGCGTTCCTTGCGTCACGCTGTGCCATTTGCCATTGCTCGCTCACTCACCAGATGAATAAACACTTCTTCCAGGCTCGTACCCACTTTATGCCAAGTATAGTTCGGAAATTTTGTGATGGTTTTTTGCAATAAAGCAGCATCCGATCCGCAAACGCGAAGTTCATTACCCCAGGCAATGACTTGCTCCACCCCAGGTTGATCACGTATGGCCGCACTCAGTGCCTGCAAATTTTTGCCCGTCGCTGACCACGTTGTCAGTGCAACATGTTGGATGATGTCATGTATGGTCCCTTCTGCCATTAAACGGCCGTAAACAATATACGCCAAACGATTACAGCGCTCAGCTTCATCCATATAATGCGTACTCACTAAGGACGTAATGCCACGTGTCGTTAATTGTGAAATATAATTCCAAAAATCTCGGCGTGCCTTGGGGTCTACCCCTGCAGTCGGTTCATCCAACAATAATAACTTGGGATCATGAATTAAGGCTGCGCCCAAGGATAAGCGTTGCTTCCAACCGCCTGACAATCTGCCCGCTAACACGTTTTGATATTCATCGAGGCCTAGCTCTTTCATCATGGCTTGCACACGCCCCTCAATATCTTTTTCTTCGTATACGCGGGTGATGAATTCCAGATTTTCTTTGACCGTTAAATCCTGGTACAGACTAAAACTTTGCGGCACATAACCAACACGACGTTTAATAAGACTCGCTTGCGTCAAAATATTATAACCAAGACATTCGCCACTGCCGGAGTCGGGCGTCATCAAACCGCATAACATGCGAATGGTTGTTGTTTTACCACTACCATTCGGACCTAAAAACCCGAAAATTTCGCCTTTTTTTACTTT
>CAYUYG010000383.1:0-2149 GCA_964449125.1 uncultured Coxiellaceae bacterium
ATCCCTGGCAGAATCGTACCACCTAAGTAATCTTTTTTGTCTGTTATTGCACACACCGTGGTGGCCGTGCCCATATCAATAATGATCAAGTTTTTATTCGGAAACGCATGCACGCCGCCAATCGCATTGGCGATACGATCCGCACCCACTTCATTTGGATTTTTATATTTGATATTCAGGCCAGTTTTAACGCCCGCTTGCAGTGCAAAAAAGCTCGCCTGAAAATAATGGGCAACGGTATGTCGAATGGTGTAATCAATACCTGGCACAACGGAGGACACTGCAACGGCGGTAATACTTGACGGTACAATTGAATTAACCTGCAAGATATTAATCAAGAAAATACCAAATTGATCCGCCGTACCAATCAAATGCGTGGCATACCGAAACCGCACGGCCAGCTCACCTTTGTCGTTCATTACTCCACCTAACACATGTGTGTTACCGACATCGAGACATAACAGCATAGTTATTCCTCCACGCCTTGTTGTAACGCAATATTATCAATTAGACGAACATCATCTAACCAAATCGCGCCCAAACGACGTCCCCATTTTTCAACAATGTAATCCACTTTAAAGCCCAATTCCTGTAAACGTTGCGTAATCGTCGCTGCATCATCAGCGCTTTGCAAATTAAAAGAAAATTGCGGGGCTTTTTGGCGTTGCTCCAGGGTAAAACGTGAATTGCGCGAACTGAGTGCGAGCCCGTCTTCTGCGCGTACCGTTTCACAGCCAATTATTTCAATGGGTAAAAACAAGGCACTGACCATTTTTTTGATCAGCAATAATTGCTGATAATCTTTCTCGCCAAAATACGCACGTTGCGGATGAACTAAATTCAACAGTTTCAAGACGACTGTTAACATCCCGGTGAAATGACCCGGGCGGTATTCGCCTTCTAATACACTGCTATCTTCCACTTCGGTGATTTGCACAGCGTATTCATCATGATAAATAGCAGAGGACTTGGGCATCAGAACATACTGCACCCCCGCTTCTTGTAAACATTCTATATCGCTTTCAACTGTACGCGGATAATGCACAAAATCATTTGCGTGATTAAACTGCGTTGGATTAACAAAAATACTGACGACAGTCAGGTCATTTTCTTGCAAAGATCGTTCGCATAAGCTGAGATGCCCCGCGTGCAAATGCCCCATGGTCGGAATAAAACCGATACGTTGATCCGCTAATGTTTTACGTATGGCTTGCCATGCGCTAATTTCCGTAACAATGTTCATGCTGTGGAAACTCCCCTGATTTAATAGCATCGATATAGGTTTCGACACCGTGTTTAATTTGTTCAAATCCATTCGCGAATGTTTTTACAAACTTAGGTTTGAAATCGAGATTTAAACCGAGCAAGTCTTGATAAACTAACACTTGTCCATCCGTACCCGCACCCGCGCCAACACCGATGGTGGGAATCGCTAATGATCGCGTTATTTCAGCTGCAAGCGGTGCAGGAATGCATTCAAGTACCAATGCAAAACACCCAGCTTCTTGTAACTTGAGGGCATCTTCTTTCAAACGCATCGCAGCTTCATCTGTTTTACCCTGTACACGATAACCGCCCAAGGTATGAATAAATTGCGGCGTCAAGCCTACATGACCCATCACGGGAATACCTGATTCAGTCAGATGCCGAATGAGTTTGTCATTACCTGCTGCGCATTCTAATTTCACTGCATGGGCGCCAGCTTGCATGAGCTCCTGGGCAGCGGTGACATTTTTGCTGAGTGATTTGCGATAACTTAAAAACGGTAAATCGCTTACGATAAATTTTTCACCCGCACCGCGTGCAACAGCAGCCGTATGAAAACACATCATCGAAAGCGTCGCTGCAATCGTATCTTTGTAACCGTGCATCGTTACTGCAACACTGTCACCGACTAACAAACAATCAATGCTCGTTTGTGCTAAAATGCGAGCACTGGAGTAATCGTAGCAAGTTACCATGCAAATTTTTTCTTGCTGATTTTTTTTAGTTTGAAAATCAAGAATATTCATTTTTAAGTCCTCGTTCCTGCAAATAACATTCCACAAAACTTTGGTAGACCGCTTGAAAAGGATCAGCGTTCAAAGCTTGTAAATTACGCTGAATGGTTTGCGTATCGCCCCGGGTTAAGGGCCCGGTTAAGGCGGTT
>CAYUYG010000384.1:0-2145 GCA_964449125.1 uncultured Coxiellaceae bacterium
AAACAATTAGCGTATTTGGTTCGCGCAAGTGAACATTGCCGATCATGTCCATCGCACTTAATTTACTGGTTTGCGGATCGCGATAGAGATACGCTTTATTGGACGTAATTTGTTGTCCGTAACGATTGGCGGTTACTTCACCAGTGAGAATGGACGTGCCACGTTGCGAAAACAAAGTCTGTTGACTGGTAATTTCTACCAGGTTTTTTTTATCAACGCTCAATGGATAAACAAATGGCTGCTCTAAATAATAGCCACCGCAATTATTAAGTGGGCTCGATATCCAGCCGAGTTGTTTTGCAATAGCATCTTGTGTAAGTGAAGAGGGATAAGTCGGGGATGGTGCGGCTGCAACAGCGATTTCAATAAAAACACTTCCCAGTGATAGGATGATGAGATAATAACGAATGGTTTTTTTGCTTGCAGACATTTTCTCGTCTCTGAGTTATAGTCATCTTCCTCATTGAAATTGCAGCTGTATACGAGGCCGATTTATCATTCGGCCAAGTGTAGCGAAAAGGGCCTTATAATGGAATCCGCCAGTGAATTAAAAAATACTGATCGGCAACAGGCACTTAGGTCCTGGTTGCGAGGGTGTGGGGTGGAAACTGATGCCAGTTTGACCACCATGCCCGGGGATGCGAGTTTTCGTCGTTATTTTCGTCTTCTTACTGATCAGGGTTCATTTGTTGTGATGGACGCGCCCCCGCCTGAGCATTGTGGTGCCTTTGTGGCAATTGCCCATGCTTTACGAGCCATGTCATTACACGTACCGGATATTTTTGCCGCCGATCTCGAAAAAGGGTTATTGTTACTAACCGATTTTGGTGATGTCACTTACTTAAAAGGATTAACTCCAGCTAATGCAGATAATTTGTATCAACAAGCATTAGCTGCTCTTGCGGTACTACAGGGTTGTCGGCAAGTGCCTAATCATCAGGTGCCGCCGTTTACCATTGATTTCATGTTGCAAGAATGGGCTTGGCATAAAGAATGGTTTTTAGAAAAATTATTGGACTTATCCGCTCCCGACGAACTTGATAAATGTTACACGCGCTTGGTTGTGCAAGCAGCGGCTCAACCGCAAGTCTTTATGCACCGTGATTTTCATTCCGCTAATTTAATGGTGTTGCCAAATGCTGTGGGTATTCTTGATTTCCAAGATGCTTTCATTGGACCGGTTACCTATGACGTGGTGTCATTATTGCGTGACTGTTATATCGACTGGCCTGATTTTCAGGTGCAAGCCTGGGCAATCAGTTACGCGCAACGTTTACGCGAATTAAATGTACTGGATGTGAGTGATAAAACCTTTCTGTACTGGTTTGATTTAATGGGAATGCAGCGCCATTTAAAAGCCTTGTTGACGTTTGCGCGTAAATCGGTGCGTGATGGACAATCTGCTTATCTGCAACATATCCCACGCACCATGAATTATTTATTGCGTGTCAGCGCACGTTATCCAGAATTTGAAGCATTACATGATTTTTATCAGCAAACTGTTCTGCCTGCGCTGACCAAAGTGAATGTATCATGCGCGCGCTGATTTTGGCGGCTGGACGCGGTGAGCGCATGGGTGAATTGACGCGTTCGACACCAAAGCCCTTACTGCGTGTCGGCCATCATTATTTAATTGAATATGCCATTGCAAATCTGAAACGCGCCGGCATTCATGAAATAGTCATCAATGTGTTTTATCAAGGTGAACAAATTAAAAATGCGCTGGGCAATGGCGCGCGTTATGGCGTAAACATTGTTTATTCCGAAGAGCATGAACGGCTGGAAGTGGGCGGTGGCATGGTGCAAGCTTTGTCTTTATTGGGTCATCAACCGTTTATTGCTGTGAGTGCTGATGTGATCACAGATTATGCGCTTGCTAGCTTGCCGCCTAAATTGACCCGTCTTGCGCATTTACTTATGGTGGATAATCCGTCATTTCATGCTCGCGGAGATTTCAGTTTACGCGATCAAACAGTGGAGATGACTGCGCAGCCAACACTGACCTTTGCTAGTATGGGAATATATAGTCCGGAATTATTTGTGAATCGCGATATTCGTTTTTTGCGCTGGGGTGATATCCTGTTGCCTGCTATCAAAGCAGGTCAAGTCACTGGCGAACATTATCAAGGTCTTTGGTACAACGTG
>CAYUYG010000385.1:0-2138 GCA_964449125.1 uncultured Coxiellaceae bacterium
TGTTTAAGGAGTACGGGGGACAGTGGATAAGGTTTTGGTTTTTGCGTTAATAAAAATATTTTTAGAGAGGGCCATTTTACGCGCTTGGGGCGGTAAGGCAGCGTAACTCTTTGAAGCAGCACTCAAGGATTCATCGCGTAACACGCCTAATCCTGAGCCTGGAACAATCTGCAACGCACGGTTAGTACCATTACCAATTAACTTATAATCGCGCGCACCAAGGAAAGTGAAATTATTATTCATCAGCCATCGTAAGAAATCACGCGACTCTGCCAATTCATCCTGATTTAAACCGGGCGGATTGGCTTCTAATTCATTAAGTGACTTATCTACTCGTTCAACCATTTTACGCCAATCTAGAACGGTGACGAGTACATCCTGCAATACGCGGCTAATTTCTACTTCCAGTTCCACCATCGATTTTTCATCAAGTACGCGGTCAATTTCAATATAGATAGGGGCTTCTGATACCGCATTTTTTTCGATGTCTCCGGGCGCCAATAAAGCAGTAATGCGATTTTCACTATCGCGTATTACTTTAAAACCACCGAAATGAACAATGAAATGAATTTGATAACCATGACGATTGATAACCATACGCGAAGAATCAACCAAGAAAGGAATATCGTCATGAGAAATTTGGATGATCGTATGCGTTGATTGCCAGCCATCACGTTTTTTTTCAGGATTGAAAATACGTATCTTTGATTCGCCCGGCGCACGCTGATAAATGAATTTCCAGTGTGATAATAAAATACCGTATAAATCTTCAATTGAACGACTTTTTAAATCATCGATTGCTGAAGAAGAATAATAACGCTCGGCAAATGCCGTCAGTAAGCTCGCTTCTTTACCTTCGGTATGTGTCTTGATATAGGCTTGAACTTGATTAATTATATTTTGGCATTCGCCATTATTCACAACCGTCATATAAACTCCCGCTTTGCAATTTCGTCAATTCTCTCGACTTGGGTTAAATTTTAGCTCTTATAAGGGGCATTCTCAACGAAGATAGACAGGCATCGCATCAATTGCAGCGATTACCTCCCCCTTTTTTAATTTTTCTTGTGCTAACGCCAATACAGCTTTGGCAGAAGGCTGCTGTGTTGATTGCACCGCTATGGGACTACCGTGCAAATTTTTCATTAATTCCTCAGGATAGACGTTCCATCCATCACCCACACCGTAACTGTCCTTTACATCTACCGTAATACGCATCTCATTGGGTTTTGCGAGACTATCCGCAATCAATCCTTTTGCCAACTCATTCTGGCCAATTTCATAGGCGCCATAATATACCTCACCCATACGCGCGTCGGTGACCACTAATAGTTTGCACCAATTTTGCTCAAAAAATGCAGTTTGCGCGAGTACAGCCAAAGAAGAAACCTGGATAACGGGTAGATTAGCAGCATAAGCAATTCCCTGAGCGACACTGCTCGCAATGCGAATACCGGTAAAACTGCCTGGGCCATAGCCATAGGCAACTGCATCAAGGTCTGTCAGGGCAAGAGACATGGAATCAAGGAGTGACTGGATAAGCGGTAGAATTAGCTTGGTTTGCTGCATAGGCGCATATTCATGCCTATATTGAATATCATCGCCATTCTGTAACGCAACAGAACAGACCGCTGCCGATGTATCAAACGCCAGTATTTTACCCGCGCGAGCTATTTCGGCCATTCTTTTTCAAGGTATTGAAGTTTATTGTCCACGTCTTTCCATTCGTCAGCATCTGCTGGTGCTGGAATAATACGCGTAATATTGGGCCATTTTGCAGCTAGTTCTGCGTTTAATGGTAAGAATTCTTGATATTTCTCAGGTAAATCATCTTGAGAATAAATGGCATCAACCGGACATTCTGGCTCGCATAATGCACAATCAATACATTCATCGGGATTGATAACGAGGAAATTAGGACCTTCATAAAAACAATCAACCGGGCATACTTCCACACAGTCGGTGTATTTGCAGCGTATGCATTTTTCTGTCACAACAAATGTCATTGGAACAGTTTACCTATGTTTATATGACAGGTACAAGCTAAGCTTGATCAATAAAAAGGCGCTGCTCTGTTGAAGCAGCGCACTTCAAATTTATGCCCGGGGCCGGAATCGAACCGGCACGAGATCAAATCC
>CAYUYG010000386.1:0-2138 GCA_964449125.1 uncultured Coxiellaceae bacterium
ATATGGAGGAAGGTAAATCTGCTTTTGAAGCGTCTATTTTAGGTGCGCGTGAATTGGGTGGCCCCATTATCGCCATTTCTGTCGTTTTAATCGCAGTATATGTTCCAATTGGTTTTATGGGTGGTTTAACTGGCGCATTATTCACTGAGTTTGCTTTCACTCTTGCCGGTTCAGTGGGTATTTCTGCGATCATCGCGCTGACTTTATCGCCCATGATGTGTTCTAAATTTTTAAAGCTTCCGGAAAATACAGGTAAAGGTTTTATTCACTTCATCAATACGCAATTTGAGAAAGTGCAATATTACTATGAAAAATTTTTGCATCTCTCACTGGAATACTTATCAGTCACTGCGGTTTTTGCGCTGATAATTTTGAGCAGTAATTATTTTTTATTTATTAGTTCGACTTCGGAGCTAGCACCTCAAGAAGATCAAGGTATTATTCTCGCGCAATTGCTTACTGCACCGAATGCATCGCTTAGTCAGACACAGCTTTTTTCCAATCAAATTTATAATATTTTTAAAAGCTATTCTCAAACCGATCATATTTTCCAGATCGATGGTTCCGGTGGTTTAAATAATAGTATTCTTGGCATGGTATTGAAGCCTTGGGATGAACGTAAGGCGACATCAAACCAATTACAACCAGAAATTCAGCAAAAATTACAGCAGATCGCGGGCGGTAAAATTGCGGCATTTCAATTGCCCTCCTTACCTGGCGGTGGCAGCGGTTTGCCGATTCAATTTGTCATTACGACTACCAATGAATTTAACAAGCTGAATGCAGTGGTACAGCAAGTCGTTGATCAAGCACGTGCCAGTGGGATGTTTTTATACCTGGATCCCGATTTGAAAATCGATAAAAACCAAGCCACCGTGTTGCTTAACCGAGATAAGGCTGCTGAATTTGGTCTGACCATGCAAGATATTGGCAGTGTGTTAACCAGTGCATTGAGTCAGAACTATATTAATTATTTTAATTACGCAGGCCGTTCTTATCAGGTGATTCCGCAAGTCAATCGTGTGGATCGCTTAAACGCGGATCAATTAAAAGATTATTACATCCGTACGTTGAGTGGAGCTTCCATTCCCTTGGCAACACTCGCCAGCATCAAAACCGAAGTGGTGCCAGAATCACTCAATCATTTTCAGCAATTAAATTCTGCGACTATTTCAGCAATAGCTTATCCGGGTATTACCATGGGCGATGCATTGGCTAAATTTAAAGCGATTGCAGCAGATGTTTTGCCAGATGGGTATACCATCGATTATGCCGCTCAATCGCGTCAATATATTCAGGAAGGCTCGTCACTGGTGGTGACGTTTTTCTTCGCTTTGATCATTATCTTTTTATCACTTGCGGCGTTATTTGAAAGTTTTCGCGATCCCTTGATTGTATTAATTAGTGTGCCTATGTCAATTTGCGGAGCCATGATTTTTGTCAGCTTGGGTATAGGTGGCGCCACTTTGAATATTTATAGTGAAGTGGGGCTGGTTACACTGATTGGCTTAATTAGTAAGCACGGTATTTTAATCGTGCAATTTGCCAATGATTTGCAAAAGACGGGGAAAAATAAACTGGAAGCGGTACAAATGGCAGCGGCGATTCGCTTACGACCAATTCTAATGACGACAGCAGCCATGGTATTAGGTGTTATTCCCTTAATTCGTGCAACCGGAGCAGGGGCGGTTAGTCGCTATAATATTGGTCTAGTGATAGCATCAGGCATTTCCATCGGCACTTTATTTACCTTATTTGTCGTTCCAGCTATGTACATGTTCCTGGCCGAAGATCATTCCAAAAGACGGCCGGAAGCCCAAATAGTCGATGAATCGGTCTAGTAATTTTAATTCTCGTTAATTCATAGATTTATTAAGCAGGTAAACTTATTTTCTTAAGATATACTTAACTGTATAACGGTATTCCTATAAGTTCATAAAATAATTCGGGAGCGCGCGCACATGCAACGTAAAAAAGAGAAGAAAGAGAAAAAAGAGAAAAAACGAGACTCGACGAGTGTAAGTGGCAATCAGATGAGTGTAAGCGGCAGTCAGATTCTAGGAAGAAAACCGAGTACGGATAGACCTCAGAAAAAATCGACTGGCAGCGGGATTTTTTTTGCACGCAAGGAAGATTCA
>CAYUYG010000387.1:0-1911 GCA_964449125.1 uncultured Coxiellaceae bacterium
GTCATCTCCTATTTCGACGAGGAATACCCGGTCGAGGTCGCGGGCGTCGGCTACAAGCCGCTCTACGACCCGGAGAACCTGAAGCCACGCAGCTAGCCCGCCGGTCTTCGTCCAGGTGGATTTCACGCGATTGTGAGCGGCGTGGCGCGCCGCTCTGGCGCACACTCCCGGGATGCCTCGCCTTGCCCGCACGATGCTTGCGGCAGCCCGCGCGCTTCTTACCGGTCACGCGGATTTGGTCGCCTTGAATAGTAGCTTGCACTTTAAGCTGCGTATCTTTAATTAATTTGACGATTTTTTTGGCGTTGTCCTGGTCAATACCTGACTTCACATCAATGACTTGTTTCGCTTCATTTAAATTGGTGGTGATTTCATTGTAACCAAACGCGCGAATATCCACTTGGCGTTTTGCCAATTTTGAGCGCAAAATTTCATCAACCTGTTTTAATTGAAAATCGGTCGGTGCAATCAGCGTAATTTTATCTTTACTCAGCTCTACCCTGGAATTGGTATCCTTAAAATCAAAACGGGTTGTCACTTCGCGATTGGCCTGATCAACGGCATTCGTTACTTCATGATTGTCAATATTTGAAACAATATCAAAAGAAGGCATAGTTAGTTGCTCCCTAAATTTGGCCCTATAATACCTGCATCAATTCTATGTGTCATGTCCTTGAAAATATACATCCTTAACAGCTTGACAGCATCGCAGTGGGTTAATACGATGCACACTTGCCATAAAAATATGGGATCACAGCATGCCGTTAGAATCCATCCGAAATTTAGTGGGAGAAGATCTGGAAGCGACTGACCAGTTTATTATTTCTCAACTAGATTCTAACATTCCGTTGGTAAGACAAATTATCGAGTACATATTAACCTGCGGCGGTAAGCGTATACGGCCCATGATATTACTGCTCAGTGCGCGCGCTCTTGCGCACCGCGGACGCCAGCACATTGATCTTGCTGCTGTGATTGAGTTAATCCACACGGCAACACTGTTGCATGACGATGTCGTGGATGGTTCAACCTTGCGACGCGGACATAAAACCGCGAACACCATCTGGGGAAATGAAGCCTGTGTGCTGATGGGTGATTTACTCTACTCTCGTGCATTCCAAATCGTGGTTAATTTGCAGCACAGTACCACATTGGATATTTTTGCGAAGGCAACCCATTACATCGCCGAAGGCGAGATTTTGCAATTAATCAATTGTAATAATCCAGATACTTCTGAAGAATTTTATTTTGATATCATTCAGCGTAAAACAGCTAAATTATTTGAGATCGCTGCACAATTAGGCGCGGTGCTTTCTTCAAGCTCCGACAATGATATCGCTGCCATGCATGATTATGGCTTACACCTTGGTCTTGCTTTCCAATTAATCGATGATGCATTGGATTATAGTCAATCCCCCGATCAAACTGGCAAAAATGTTGGCCAGGATATTGCAGAAGGCAAATCCACGCTGCCGCTTATTTATGCCATGCGGAAAAGCAAAGGGGCTGACCTGGCGCTTTTACGTGAAGCAGTTGAAACAGGTTCCAATAAAAATCTCGAAGCCATACTGGGGATTATTGAATCTGCCGATGCGATAAAGTACACTGCCGACACAGCGAAACATCATGCGCAAACAGCTAAAAAAGCCATAGCGCACCTTCCAGCGTCTCCTTACCGTAAGGCTTTGGAAGACTTAAGTGATTTTGCTGTGAGCAGAACATATTAAAAACCTTATATGTAAAAAGACGAAGAAAAAAGAAAACGAGTATTTTTACAGAGAACGAGGCATAAATTGAGCGAGGAACGCAGTTTACTAACTGTAAATGAGTACCGCAGCGAAATTTATAACGAAGTCATATGTAAAAAGACGAAGAAAAAAGAAAACGAGTATTTTTACAGAGAACGAGGCA
>CAYUYG010000387.1:2011-2131 GCA_964449125.1 uncultured Coxiellaceae bacterium
TGTAAATGAGTACCGCAGCGAAATTTATAACGAAGTCATATGTAAAAAGACGAAGTTTTCATCAGCGGGGTGTGGCTCAGCCTGGTAGAGCGCTGCCTTCGGGAGGCAGATGTCGCAGGT
>CAYUYG010000388.1:0-2130 GCA_964449125.1 uncultured Coxiellaceae bacterium
TACTGCACTGCAGGATATTAATGATCCTGGATTGCATGCTGTTTTAACAATTGATCCCAACTGAAATAGGGCTGCGCCTTATATTCAAAGTGGCGTACGACCGAAAGTTGCAGTATTGCGCGAACAAGGAATTAATGGCCAATTAGAAATGGCTGCAGCTTTTGATCGAGCCGGATTTAATTGTGTTGATGTGCATATGACCGATATTCTCGAAGGCAGAGTATTCCTGAAAGATTTTAAAGGACTTGCGGCGGGTGGTGGTTTTTCTTATGGCGATGTATTAGGCGCAGGACAAGGTTGGGCAAAATCGATTTTAGATCATCCAGGAGCTCGCGAAGAATTTGCTGCTTTTTTTCAGCGGTCTGATAGTTTTACGTTAGGACTTTGCAATGGTTGTCAGATGTTAGCGCATTTAACTGAAATTATTCCAGGCAGTAATCATTGGCCAAAATTTTTGCGTAATCGTTCGGAACAATTTGAAGCACGCTTGAGTTTAGTAGAAATATTGCCATCACCTTCGTTATTTTTCCAAGGCATGGTAGATTCGCGGTTACCGATTGTGGTGTCGCACGGTGAGGGCAGGGCGCAATTTGCCGATAAACACGGTGCAGAATTTGCATTGAAAAATAAATTAGTACCCTTGCGTTTTACCGATAATTATGGGAAACCGACAATGATGTATCCTGCTAATCCGAATGGTAGCCCATTGGGTATTACGGGTTTGACGACCAGCGATGGTCGCGTCACCATTTTAATGCCGCACCCAGAGCGCATATTCCGTACTGTACAATTTTCTTGGCATCCCCAAGAATGGCAGGAAGATAGTCCCTGGTTACGCTTATTCCTCAATGCTCGGGTTTGGGTTGGGTGAGTTATCCGATTGATCTTAACTTACAGCACCTATTCTACTTATTCATCCGTAATACAACCCAAATGCGCGGGTGCTACGTTTTTAATATATTTATAAAGTGTGCCTTTATTTGCTTTATAAGGTGGCATATTCCAATTGGCGCGACGTTTTGCTAATTCTGCATCCGTTAAATCCACAGTAATAGTATTTTTTTTTGCATCAATGGTAATGCGATCTCCATTTTGCAATAACGCGATAGGGCCACCTAATTGTGCTTCTGGAGAAATATGACCGATAATAAAACCGTGCGAACCGCCTGAAAAACGTCCATCCGTAATCAATGCCACATCTTTGCCCAGCCCCGCGCCCATGATAGCAGAAGTGGGTTTGAGCATTTCTGGCATACCCGGACCACCTTTAGGTCCTTCATAACGAATCACAAGCACATCGCCTTTTTGAATTTGCTGTTTTTCTAACGCCTGAACCATTTCTTCTTCTGAATCAAATATGCGAGCAGGACCTGTAAAATGTAAGCCTTCTTTACCGGTGATTTTGGCAACAGCTCCGTCCGGCGCAAGATTACCGCTAAGAATCTGCAAATGTCCTGTTTTTTTAATGGGATTTTGTAAAGAGTGAATAACAGTTTGTCCGGCTGATAATTCGGGCAATGATTTAAGATTTTCAGCCAAAGTTTGACCTGTTACCGTTAAACAATCGCCCTGCAAAAGTCCGGCGTTTAATAGCATTTTCATCGCAGCAGGTGTACCTCCACAATGATGCAAATCAGCCATCACAAATTGACCGCTGGGTTTAAAATCAGCTAAAAGGGGAGTACGATCATTCGCTGCTTGAAAATCAGCTAATGTCAGCGGCACATCGACTGCATGCGCCATTGCTAACAAATGAATCACTGCATTCGTTGAACCGCCTAATGCAATCACCATCACCATCGCATTTTCAAATGCTTCGCGTGTCATAATATCTTTAGGTTTAATATCTTTTTCGAGTAAATTGCGAATGGCTTTTCCAGCACTAAAACATTCTTGAATTTTTGCAGGATCAGTGGCCGGTGTGGATGAGCTATAAGGCAAGCTCATACCGAGTGCTTCAATCGCACATGCCATTGTATTAGCAGTATACATGCCACCGCATGCTCCAACGCCAGGGCAGGCGTGCTGAATAATGGCTTTGCGCTGTTTATCATCGATTGCGCTACTTAAATATTCACCATAACATTGAAAAGATGAAACGATATCCAGCGATTTTTTTCATAATTGCCC
>CAYUYG010000389.1:0-2121 GCA_964449125.1 uncultured Coxiellaceae bacterium
ATAATATTGTTAGGATTGTCGCGTGGTGTATGGTTGTTGCAGTATAATTTTTTTTCCATAATTTTAAAGCTTTCGATGTTAATGGTATCGGATGCCAGGGCGTGATAAACAAAAAGGCGCGGCAAATAAAATAAACCGCTAAACCATGCCACCATGCTGATAATATGAAAAGCCTTGACCCATAACATAGATAATCCCCCTGTGTGGAAGGGATTATAGGGATGTTGTGAAGTGTGAACAAGCCTTGCTTACGGAAATAGTTTTTTAGTTATCCCGCGGTTGCCCGCGGGATATTTACTAAAGTTACGCTGATAATCTGGTGTTCTACCCGATTTCTCTTGCTACTGCTGCTGCATACACCACACTTGCGATGCGCACAGTGGATTGAATTGCCTGTTTGCTCACCTCATGTTTTTCCAATTGTGCAGCATGGGCATTCATGCATTTTGAGCAACCGTTAATGGCGGACACGGCAACAGAACTTAATTCAAAGCTAATTTTATCAATACCCGGGTTAGCCATGATGGTCATGCGTAAATTCGCCGGCATACTGGCATAACTTTCATCCGTCATGGAGTGGGTGAAACGATAATACACATTATTCATCGCCATGATGGTCGCTGCCGCTTTGATAGCATTGATTTCTTCAGCGCTTAATTCCGTGCTAGCAAATTCTGTGACGGCAGCAATGACATCTTGATTGCGTGCAGCAAAAGCTGCAGCCAGTGCAATGCTCGCGATTTGTTTTGGTGTCAATCCCGGTGCGCCGGTTTCTGATAATACCGAGCCAAGGTTTACTTTAATGTCTTTTGCAAATTCCGGTAGGTCAGATTTTAATTGTTCTAAATTCATGATATTTCCTCTTGTATTAACTTAAGCCACGACCAGTGTTTCTTCACCTTTTTGCCAATTGCAGGGACAGAGTTCATCAGTTTGTAAGGCATCTAGCACGCGTAATACTTCACGTGGATTTCTGCCAACTTTTAAATCGGTCACCATCGCGAAACGAATAATATTATGAGGATCGACGATAAATACCGCGCGTTTGGCAACACCTTCTGCCTGATCAAGTACACCCAAGGCCTGGGACAATTCTCGCTTCAAATCGGACAACATCGGAAAGGACAAATTACGCAGTTCATCTTTCTGTTGTTTCCAGGCGAGATGCACAAATTCAGAATCGGTACTGATGCCGTAAAGAACGGTATCACGATCCAAAAATTCCTGATGCAGTTTGCCAAATTCTGCTATCTCAGTTGGGCAAACAAACGTAAAATCCTTTGGCCAGAAAAAGTAAATTTGCCAGCGATTGGTATGTGTTTTATTAGTGATGTCAGTAAAGGCATTTTTTAAATCAGTAGACACAACGCCTTTTAAAGCAAAATTAGGAAATTTATCGCCTATATTCAACATGTTTTGATTCCTTGGTTGATTAGTGTAAAAGTCATTCTAATCTCAGCTTATTGATTAATATAATTAATAGTTTAAATGTGGTTAATAATGATTTTCTATCGATGGCCGTGCGAGACTTCAAAAGAAAACCTGTTATAATTACTGCCTAAAAACGAGGAAACACCATGTCTACTGCATTGATTTTTACTGATAATGCTGCTGCCAAAGTCTGGGAGCTCATCCAGGAAGAAGGCAATTTCAATTTAAAATTGCGCGTCTACGTAACCGGTGGTGGCTGTTCTGGATTTCAATATGGATTTACGTTTGACGAAGCAGTTGCTCCGGATGATACGGTGGTGAATAAAGCCGTGGTTTCCGGTGGTGAAGTTCAGTTATTAGTCGATCCTTTGAGTTTTCAATATTTGGCGGGTGCTGAAATTGATTACAAACAAGATATCGAAGGTGAGCAATTTATTATTCGCAATCCTAATGCAAAAACCACTTGCGGCTGCGGTTCTTCGTTTACGACTGAGTAACGACTTTCGGTTGTTGCTGAAAAGAAAACAGTATCAACGATAGCATTCCCCATATTCCGCATAACAACCACAAATAATTTGCCCCGAAATGGCCGAGTATTAGCGTGCCAGCCCAAGGGCCTAAAAACATACCTATATTTGAACAAGTGTAAAACACAGACATATAGCTGCCACGATGTTCAGTGGGTGCAAT
>CAYUYG010000390.1:0-2120 GCA_964449125.1 uncultured Coxiellaceae bacterium
CAGTTATATTCTTAAACTGGTTTCTTTTACATCCAATTATAATCATTGTCGCACATTTTATTGACCCATATATAAAATATCGTGTTGTCACAGTACTAAATTTAATTATAAATTCAATATTTTTCATGTTGTTATTATTTTTATTCCGTCCTATCAATAATCAATCAACTGGTCATTTCGCTCATTTCTTTGAAGATCAAGATAACATTGATGAAAATGAACAAGAAGAAGATGTTGATGATTATAATGGCGTAGAAGTTAGACAGATTAATTTGAAATGGCTTAACTTAGGGCGTAAATGTTCATTAAAAGACAGAACCTCAAAGGAAATGCTAAAATAAATAATTACATAAACACTACAGCGCCCGGCACTTTTTGCCAAGGATAGCGCATGATTAATAAATTTTTTCGCCGCAAACAGCCAATTCTTGTCACGCTGCGCTTCAGTATTTTGTCCATTTTCATTACGCTTTTTTTGGCGACGATGCTATTAATTATTGCTGCCACCTCAATACGCTACATCAATTCCTTATCGTATACGTCATTATCTTTAATGAAATATGCCTCCTCTTCTGTATTACGTGAATTAAATACGGCTATTCGTCCAGCCACCATCGAAGGTAATTTCACTGCTAAATTAATCCAAAATAATGTTGTATCCATCAATGATGTTGAGCTTATTCCTTTTACGGAAAATTTGGTGAAATCACTGCCCTTGGTGCAAAGTGCTTATTGGAGTGATACACATGGAAATTTTTATATTGCCGAAAAAGAAAAAAATGGCGGTTTTACGACGCAGATTTATCATAGAAACCGTACACCAGCGCTTCATGAAATTATTTATTACGACAAAGCGGGCAAAAAGCTCGGCGAATCTCATTCAGCAATTATGAATTACGATCCACGTGAACGTCCTTGGTTTATCGCAGCAAAAAAACATGGCAAGCCCATTTGGACTGATGTTTATCAATATTTTCCGCATCAACAAACTATGCAGGGACAAGTACCCATTACCACTTTAGGTATTACAGCGGCTTTTCCTGTCTATGATAAAAATAATCAATTTATCGGGGTGTTTGGCTTGGATATCACTCTGGATTATTTGTCACAATTTTTGACGCAGCAAAAAGTCGGTGAAAATGGTTATTCTTTTATTGTGACGGCAAAAGAAGATTTAGTCGCCTATCCAAAACGAAAACCTTTTTTAGCGGTTAAAACAACACCGGATACATTGCCTAATATTCATCATACGGAATTAACACTTATTGATCGATCACTCGAACATTATCAAAAAACCGGCAAACAAGAATTAAGCATCACCGAACAAGGCGATTCGTATTTGGTATTTTTTGAACCAGTGAAGGAATTTACTAATTATGGTTGGCTGATTGGTGTTGTTGTTCCAAAAAGTGATTTTATTGGCCCTTTGCAAAAATTAAATTTTATCGTGATGATTGTGAGCACGATTATTTTGCTGCTGGGCATTATGATTGTCTCAAATCTCATTACACGTGTTGTGCGTCCTATTCAGCATTTAGTGGAAGAAACGCGACGGATTAAGCATTTTGATTTGGATAAACCTTTTCAAATTCATTCGCGTATTAAAGAAGTGAAGCAGCTCGGGGATGCCTTGCAATCCATGAAATTAGGTCTGAAGCATTTTCAACGTTATGTGCCGAAAATTTTAGTAAAACAATTACTCGAAACAGGTGAAGATACATTGGGCGGTACACGCAAACAATTAGTTGTATTCTTCACAGACATTGATCTTTTTACCAGTATTGCTGGGCGCATGGATGCCAATGAATTAGTTTTGCAAATAGGTGAATACTTTGAAGCTTTATCCAGCATTATTCAGCGCCATAAAGGGACGCTGGATAAATACATTGGCGATTCAATCATGGCTTTTTGGGGTGCGCCACTGCAAGAAGATGAGCCTTGTTTACGTGCTGCACAAGCGGCATTTGAGTGTCAGTTAAAAGTTCAGGAATTAAATGCAAATTGGCAAGCGCAAGGAAAACCTATTTTTGGCACACGCATTGGCATCCACATGGGAGATGCAATCGTCGGAAATTTAGGTTCATCTGAACGTGTAAACTATACCGCCCTAGGCGATACCA
>CAYUYG010000391.1:0-2117 GCA_964449125.1 uncultured Coxiellaceae bacterium
TAATATTAAAATAGGAATGACGAGGACCAGGCTCAACCAAAAACGTCTTGTCATCATAATCAATTCTGGATCGGGTTGATCGCTGACCTCAACGCCCATCGGTTCAAGCGCCATACCGCAAAACGGACAAGTCCCAGGCCCTTGCTGAATCACATCAGGATGCATGGGGCAAGTATAAGTTGCGCCTTCAATAGCAATTGCGTTGGATTTTGTATGCGTCGAGTGGCAGCATTTTTTTTCTACAGGATGATCGTTATTATGCGTCATGAAAGCCTCTTATGTGGATCGGCAAATTATATTACTATTAGGAACCAGTTATATCCTAATGGAGAAAAAAATGTTAAGGAAAACCTTTTTTTATAGCTTATTCAGTTTGATGTCCCTGTTTTGCGCTTCTCTCGCCTGCGCCAAAAATATTATCGTACCAGTCCAATTATTCCTTGAAAATGGGCAATCCAAAGACATTGGCACAGTTACTTTAGAAAACTCCCCTTGCGGAGTTCTGATCACACCCAATTTGTATGATTTACCACCCGGCATACACGGCTTTCATATTCATGAAAAACCAACTTGCGCTGATCAAGGAATGGCAGCAGGTGGTCATTTTGATCCAGCAAAATCCGATGAACATAATGGTCCCTATCAGCATAAAAGTCATTTAGGGGACATGCCGGTTTTAATTGTGAATGCAGATGGAAAAGCGACCTTGCCAACGCTTGCACCGCGATTTAAATTAACAGACGTCAATCATCACGCATTGATGATTCATGCCGGTGGCGATAATTATTCTGATCAACCACAAAAGCTTGGCGGTGGCGGTGAACGCATTGCTTGCGGTGTGATTCCTTAGTTATAAGAGTGCATCACATCTATCTTTTAGTGAGCGACAGAGTGGAAAAACCATTCTTTAAGGGCGCAATCCACCACTGATAGTTTATAGGGTAAATTGAAGTTCAGGCCGAATGGATGTGGATCCATTCTGAAAATATTTCTGCTTCAAACTAATTCACTCAGGACGATGGCATCATATTTATCAACAATGTGTGTTGACCAACAATCAAATTGCCCACACTGGCACATATTGATCTGCTTTCGCAAGGGCGCGACGATGCATTTGCCAATTAGGATCATAAGTTGCCACGAGTTGCCAAAATTTTGCAGAATGATTCAATTGTTTTGTATGGCATAACTCATGGATCATCACATGACGAGTCAACCACGGCGGCAAAAATAATAATTTATAATTTAAATTAATAGTTTTATCCGCTGAACAACTTCCCCAACGAGTTTGTTGACCCCGGACCGACGCAGAAGAAAAAGGTAATTGCAGTGTGTCACTGATATTTTTTAATTGTGTCAGTAAATGCTGCTGCGCCATTTTTTTTAACCAGCGCAGCAGAATTTTCTTGCACAGCATTTTATCCTCCACTTCGCCAAATATTACGATTTCCTGATGCGGTCGATACAGGATACGCATATTAACATGACAAGCCATATAAGAAATCCGCCAACTTTCTTGAATTGCGAGCAAATCAATATGAGTCGGCAATAGAATGGGTTGATAAGGCTGATAATGCTGTAATTTGTCTAGTATCCATTGTTTGTGATTTTCTAAAATGGATGGCATATCACTCATACGAAAACGATTGGGCACGGTAATTTGCAACCCATGCTGTTTGCAAATAGCCAGCTTAACGCGTTTGGCACGTGGATGTTTTTTAAGTTTATAAGCTGGCGGCCATGCAGTCGTCTCACTCACTATCACGTACCTGTTTTGGTTTTTCGCTCATTAATAATACGACCGATATCGACTACCCTATCATCGACCTTCGGCATACGTTCAACAAAATTACGCGTCATGCTTAATAATTTATTGCTGCCAGTTTTTTCAAACACGAAAGGAAAAATTGCGTGGAGAATACAAGCAAAGCCGCCGACTAGCATATTGAGACCAAATGCACCCGCAAATTTGAGATGTTGAAAATAACTTTCACCTATCTGATGAGGATGTTTAGTGAAAAAATTGTCCATCGATTAACTCCCTAAATGTAGAAAATGGCCTATTTTACCTCATTACATCTTCAGTGTAATGCTTGACAAGCACTGCCTTTGAGACT
>CAYUYG010000392.1:0-2102 GCA_964449125.1 uncultured Coxiellaceae bacterium
GCTCATCTTCTTCGCTCTCATTATCCGACGCGTTAGTCTCTGTTTTTTTACATTCTGCTTCTATGTAAAGACAATTCTCGTTCTTATTCTTAAGCCCACGTTTAAATTGCGTCTGAAAATAAACCTCGTCTG
Organism: uncultured Coxiellaceae bacterium; assembly: GCA_964449125.1. Taxonomy (GTDB): domain Bacteria; phylum Pseudomonadota; class Gammaproteobacteria; order DSM-16500; family DSM-16500; genus Aquicella. Next base: position 133 of record CAYUYG010000392.1, read on the forward strand.
CTTTAGTCCAGAGACCAGATTGCATTAATAAACTATTCAAGCTATATAACCCCCCTAATACACCGCTTATGTTTTCCGGCGTACTGCATAATGCACTATAACACCCACCCTTTATGGCGTCGTGATACGCCGCTCTTGCCGCCCTGAGTAAATGACGACTTTGAGCTGAATCTAATGCCATACCTTCAATTACCATGCCAAGAATTTTTTCACGCAATGCTTCAGCGCGTTTAAAATCTTCCCAAGCAGGTACTTCGGTACTCGCCAATTGTTCCATCACTACGGCCGTAGTTGGTCTTAGCATAATTATTCCTTAATTTATGAGTGAAATCGTTTTAAAGTTTGCCTACTCACTGACTCGCCAGGAACAGCAGTATGGGTTGGTTTATCTTTAAAGATTGAAAAGCCCGGTGTGAAACTTTTTACTTCCTCAAAAAAGGGCTGGCGTTGTTCTTTGACTACTTCTTGCAAAACCAAGATAGAATTACGTCTAGTTTTCTTCTCAAAAAAACTGACTAATTGACCCGTTTTTGGCGGCTGAGAATTCACTGTTAAAGCTTGGCCTGCTGGTGAAAACCCTTCCACTTGAGAATCTTCAAGAACTTGTGGGGGTGCACTTTGAGTCACGCACGAATTGGATGAAATTGAAAAAACTACTGTCGACAAATCCAGTGAACTTCGCTCACTGCTTTGGGCGTCTGATTTTGCATCGGTCTTCGTGCTTGCTCCCATAGCTGCCAAGCTTGCCATCAAATCCACGCAATCGTTTAATTGTGTACCTCGCTTTGCATTATAGGCTCTTATCAAAGCAACATGTTGTTTTGCTATTTTTTTTGTTTTAAGTAAAGCGGCTCTTAATTTTTTTAATTTAAGCACCACCTCATCTTCTTCATACTGGGGTGGATTAATAAGCGGATCTTGGAGCGCGAGCTTCAGAGTATGTAAATGAGTTTTTAAATTCGGGACGAGTCCTTTATGAGCCGATTCAGTAACATGTCGTTTTACTTCCTGCAATTGCACCAAGATTGCGGAAATTTTTTTCTTGCGCTTCCAAGAAAATACATTTAATCCTTTTTTGGAATACTCCTCGAGCCAGTGCAAATTATCATAAACTTTTCCAGCATTAATACCCATAATTTCATTGTTTAAAGCATCTTGTTTTAAGCGGTTTCTTACTTGCGCGTTCAATCGAACTCGAGTTGTTTGAGAAAAAAATAAATCTTTATAATAATCAACAAAAATAGGTGACGATGATATTTTGGAATGAGGCTCTAATTTCTCAGCCTTTTTTCTAACATGTGCATCAAATTTATCTTGATCCATAGCTTCATCACCGCTAGTGAAACGATGATAATCAAAATAGTTAGACTGCGCATCTTCTTCAGCAACATGAACAAATTCAGCGTTATTAAATGTTACTTTATGAACACGTAACGCAGCGGCTATTTCTTCCATCATTAGCAAATAATTAAACGTTACATGTTTGTAATCTTGTGTACATCGTTTTACTTCATCGGAATTGAGTGCATTTAATATAATTAAAACCTTGCGAAAATTTTTATTCTCAAATGCTTCTTGCATGACCGCCACCCATCGCTCGATGCGCACCGCACTGCTTAAAGGATCGGCAGTAATATTGGTGATCACTTCTGCAATCAAGGTGAATTGTAATTCGGCTTGTAATTTTTGTAATTCATTTTTATATTTTTCAAAATACTCGGGACTGGAAACATGTTGTGCCGCTAAAAAATGCCGCATATACCCATCAAAGGCTGGAACAATCGGGGAAGTTCGTTCGGCAATGAGAAGTGAACGCTTTCTAAAAGCGAACTCTCCCATTTCATCAAGAATTTTTTTTTACTTCGGGCATCAACCCTTTATAAGTTCCCTTAAATTACCTAACATTTCAATTCCCAAGGCAATTAAAATAATTCCCGCAAGCTATTAATCACCCATTTTTAAACACGGAA
>CAYUYG010000393.1:0-2092 GCA_964449125.1 uncultured Coxiellaceae bacterium
AGAAACGTTAAGAATTTATTAGGAAGAAAACAGAAGAAAAATTAAAAATTTTCTGTAACAATACTAGTCAATGCGTCTATCCAGAGCGAGGAAACAGTCAAGCAAGGAATGAAATGAAAATCTTGACCACCTAATGCCCGCCAATGCTCACGAGTGCGTATATCGACCTCTTCCAAGGTTTCGAGGCAATCTGCAACAAAAGAAGGACAAGCAACCGCAATATTTTTAATTCCCTTTTGGATTAATTCAGGTAAAAGTTTGTCTGTGTAAGGCTTAATCCAAGGTGTGCGTCCCAGACGCGACTGAAAAGCCACCGCATATTGCGCTGGTGATAATGCCAACTCTGCCGCCAATAATTGCGAGGTCGCATAACATTGCGCACGATAACAAAAACGGTTTTTATCACCAATCACTGGACAGGCATGCACATGATCACACACGGCCTGACAATCACTCTTGCTAATATGTCGTTCAGGCAAACCGTGATAGCTAAAGAGAAGCAAATCAATTTTTTTATTCGCAGTGTGCTGACGAATAACATCTGCATAAGCCGCAATAAAACTAGGGTGATCATAAAAATCACGTATTACCCGTATAGAGGGTATATTCCAGCGCTTGATCACAGCATCCAGTGTCTTCTCAATGGCTGAACCAGTGGCAGCAGAAGAATATTGTGGAAATAAAGGCAAGATCAGTAATTCGCTTGCGTCTTTTATTTTTTCGACAGCGCTTAAAATAGAAGGATTGCCATAACGCATGCCTAATTCAACCTGATAATCCGGCCCGAGCGCCGCTGCAAGCTGAGCTTGCATACCTTCCGTATTATTCAGTAACGGTGAGCCGCTGTGTTGCCAAATTTTACCGTAAGCCGCCGCCGATTTTTTAGTGCGGAATGGCAGGATAATCGCATTGACTAACAGCCAACGCGCAGCAGGAGATAAATCAATGACACGCGGATCTGATAAGAATTCTTTGAGGTAACGACGTACAGCTTGAGGACGACAATCATCTGGCGTCCCCAAATTAAGTAACAAAACTGCTTTTTTGTGCATGTCATTACCCTTTAGACAATATTATTTACCAAGACCTAAGCTTGCATGTTTTTCAATGGGAAACCCTTTCTCCTGCCAAGCTTTAAAACCGCCATGGAGTGATTTAACATTGGTAAAACCAGCGTCTAATAATCCTTTGGTTACAAATGCACTGCGGTACCCTGATTGACAAGAAATAATAATTTTATCGTCAAAACCTAAACCAGTCGTATTGATTGCATGTGTTTTAGCATTTTGTTCATTATGGATAACGCCTGGAATATGGCCGGCATCATACTCACTTTGATCTCTAACATCAAAAAGCCAAAACTTGTCGTTATCTTTAAGTAGTTTTTCTAATTCTTCGATAGTTAATTCTGGAACAACCGGCGCTTGTTCACGTATAGGTGGAAAAAATACTCCGCTTTGCATAATTATCCTCATATTTGAATCTAATTGTTATACGTTTATTAATTTACCATCTTCAATTCTCAGCGTACGCTGCGCTAATTTAGCAATATTTGGATCATGCGTCACCATGACAACGCTAGTTTGAGACGATTTTTGTAAGTCAAAAAATAATTGCAGCACGCGATCTGCATTATGCGGATCAAGATTGCCAGTTGGCTCATCTGCCAGCACACACAAGGGATTGGCGACTAGCGCACGCGCGATGGCCACTCGCTGACGCTCGCCTCCCGACAACTGACCTAAACGATGACTCATGCGGTCTTTCAAACCGACTAACTCCAATAAATGCGCGGCTTTTTCCTTGATCACTGGCGGTTCAACGCCGCCGATCAATAAAGGCATGCCCGTATTTTCTAAGGCAGAAAATTCGGGTAACAAATGATGAAATTGATAAACAAACCCAAGGTGTTTATTTCGCAAACGGCATTTTTCGTTTTCAGAAATTTTATGTAAATCCTTGCCTTCCAAGATGACACGGCCGTGATTCGGTTTATCTAGTCCACCCAGCAAATGTAGCAAAGTACTTTTACCTGAACCGGACGAACCCACAATGGCGACCATTTCAGACGATGCTACTTCAAGTGTTACAT
>CAYUYG010000394.1:0-2077 GCA_964449125.1 uncultured Coxiellaceae bacterium
TGATCACCCTAATTTCATTGATCGCTGCGCTGGCATTGGCAGCCATCCCCATTTAGTCCAGTAAACTGAAGTTAGATTAATCTAACTTGGTCAAAATTATAGCACATTTACTATACTAATTAAACACAGTATAGTATTTTATGGTCAAATTGTTGCATTTGTAAGTCATTAAAATACAACACTTACTCTTAAGTAAGATGCGGGGAAATAAATATGTTAAGTACAAGAGATCAAAGCCCAAAAAGAAGAATGGGGCGAGATGCAGGCGCACCTTATAGTATATTTACACATCTCATAGGACAAAAACTACAAGATGCCATTGAAAGACATGGTCCCTATGAGGGATTATTTGGCAATAAGAAAGCTAATAAAGCAGCTCGGCAATACATCCAAACATTGGTAGACATGGAAAATGAAAAATTACCCATCGAAGAAATTATTTTAAAAGTATGGAATGACGTAATGGGTAAAAATACAAATAACCTAACCATTACACTGCGGCGATACCTAGCGATGGGATTAACGGAATATTATGAATTACGGCCATATTCTCTTAATCTTTTATATGAAAATAAAAAACACCCAGCAGATTCTATAGAGCGCCTTCAAAAGCAAAGGGGAAATCATCGGAGTATTCACTGGGATGCAGATTATGGGCAACAATTAGCTGAATTTAAAAGTTTACTTCTAAATAATCTGGAGTCAATCAACGAAATTAATCATGCGCATAACCGTCTTGAATTGGTAGCTGAGCAACCCGCAACCTCACAACCATCCACACGTTGTTTAGTCATGTAACTTTTGCTTTTACGACCTACCTTACACCCATTAAATATCCAAAAAAATTTAATGCGTGTCATTTCATCTTTCTTATTCTTGCCAAAGTTTAGTATTAGATTTGGTTGGTTGCCGCGTAAAGGGGTAGTTAAACCACTACCCTCTTTTCGCTCCGCAAAACCCAAAAGTAAGCTGAGCTGATTAAGGTATTGATTAATAATAAATACCGAAAAATATTAATGAAGTTAAAATTTCCTTTCCTAATCTTGTTTTAATCTTACTTCAATAATATTCAGTAAAATACATACAATTAAACTGCTTATGTATTTTTTGTAGACTGGTTATCGCATGCAAAGGTTTTTTAATAGAGCTCATCCAAGAGATGGCCAAACTCCCCGCCATTTATCTCCAACCCCCGTTGGGAATACTAATTCGCCTCAAAATGGGCTGCCCTCAAACGTCCCTAAATCAAACATTCAGGATATTGAGGATGATTTTGTTTTTGTTCCAGACGCCACTACACGATCCAATAATAAAATTTGGGACCCATCAAAGCCCCAAACTGCCGTAGAGATATTTGCATTAAGCCACAAAGATTGTGGAAAAATTCAACGGTTATTAGCTTTTGAAATTTTAGCTCTTGATGAGAACGCTTTTATAGCTATTCATACTAAAGAATTAAAAATTCGTTTTCTGCAGATTCAAACAATTAAGCAAGAATTACATTACATCAATGAGTTAGACGTTCTACAACTAATTCATATAGCTTATGAACTTCTAACTAGAGTAAAAAATCTTTTTGAAGACAATCCTAAATATCTAGCTGCTAGTATGGGGATAGCACATATGGATTTATATTCCCTGCATTGTGATTTATCAGCATCAAGCAAAAAACTAGAAGGGGAATTTTTAGATGTTAAACCCAAAACCGCAGGTGTAGAACCCGGTTGCGTTGCTAGCAAATATGATGATTTATTATTATGGATTTTTAATTGTTTTGGCGATCCTGGCGCACGCTGGCATCATCTTAGATTAAATTATAATAATTTAATCTCGCATCATAAGAATAAGAAACTGGATAGATATCTGATTAAAGGTGATTATACAGTCGTAAACTCAGCCGGTAGGGTTTCTCCAAATGAAGAAGATTTACAACGCGCCTCCACTTGTCAGCACCTTGCAGAAAAAAGTGCATTAATGGGTGCAGCGTATCTTCAGTCATATAAACTCATGAAAAAGAGGAATTTTATTAAAATCAATATCGACGCTGTACGAGAAGTAGTTGCTAATGACATTGCTC
>CAYUYG010000395.1:0-2067 GCA_964449125.1 uncultured Coxiellaceae bacterium
TTTTAAGCTTAAATGTTTAGCGGTACGCGGAGTATCGCTGGGCAGGGGCAAAGACATGGATGAAGCTTGCACGAAATCGCTATCGTCAACCGCAGCAGCACCGGGCGCGGGTAAGTCAACGGACGCGTAGGCGCTAATTACTATCAGCCCTAACAGGAGGAACCCAAAAATTCGACCTATCACTTTCATCATTAAATTTATACTTTTTTGAATTTTTTTATTGTACCCGATCCTTGTCAATAGCGACAGAAAATAGTCATAATAGGTCACTTTTATGTTAAAAATTGTTGCTGACGATAAAATCCCTTATATTCGCGAACTTTTCAGTTCAATTGCCGAAGTAGTTCTGTTGCCAGGCACACGCATTAGCCGTGAAAATTTACGCGATGCCGATGCACTTTTGACTCGAACTATCACTCCGGTGAATGCCAATTTGTTGTCCGGAACCCGGGTGTCGTTTGTCGGCAGCACCACTGCTGGTCATGATCATTTGGATACTCAATGGTTAGATCAACAAAAAATTAAATGGGGTTATGCTGCCGGTGTGAATGCCATTGCTGTGGCTGAATATGTGCTTTGCTGTGTAGCGGATTTACGCAAACGTAATCTCTTACCAAAAGATCATTGTCGTGCTGCGGTGATTGGCGTTGGCCATATTGGTACTTGTGTCGCCGATCGTTTAAAAAAAATCGGCATAGATGTCATCCTTAATGATCCGCCACGCGCACAACGCGAAGCAAATTTTATTTCCACACCCTTGGAACAATTAACCAATGTTGATTTGATTTGCGTACATACACCGCTATCAATGAGCAGTAAATTTCCTACATTTCATCTTATCAATCATACTTTTTTAACTCGATTAAAACCAGGTTGCGTTTTATTAAGCGCTGGTCGCGGCGAAAATATTGACACAAAAGCTTTGCTTAACAACAAACAGATAACTACCTGCTTAGATGTTTGGGAAAATGAGCCCAATATCAATTTAGAAATTTTAAAACAAGCTGCTATCGCTACACCTCATGTGGCTGGTTATAGCAAACAAGCTAAATTAAATGCAACATTAATGATTTACCAACAATTATACGAGCATTTTCAACTTAAAAATGCGCTTATGGATCAAGCACCATCCGCGGAAAAAACGAAAATAAATATCGAAAATTGTAGTTCGTGGGAAGATGTTGTATTACAAGTTTATAATCCTTCCATCGATACACAAAAAATGCGCGAAATATTGTTAGCCAATCCACAACAAACAGGTTTGTTATTTGAAAAAATGCGTCGCGAATATCATTTGCGAAATGAATTTTCTGCTATTGAATTAACTCCAACACCCGCAAAAGATTTACAGCAAATAACTCAAGCAATCGGTTTTCATAATAATGAGTAGGGTGGCTACGCGGACTTAATCCACCCTACATTACTCATCAGTGAGGCGCACGCGTTAGCAAGCGCGTTCCGTTTAACGTAAAATACAGTTCAAAGAACGCGCTTGCTAACGCGCGCGCCTCCGTTGCCGCAAAGTTGTTTCGGTTGCGACAGAGTCGCTTTCGTTACCGCAAGCTTGGCGATCGATAGTAATGTAGGGCAGACATAACTAAATACATTCTTTATTATTTGGCCTACGAATCGCAAAAAATTTATGTATTTATATCAGCCCATTTCCTGCGGATCCACATCCAACGACCAACGCACACGAGAATTTTTGGTTTGAGTGGATAAAAATGATATGAGATGCTGCAATATTTTGTGTAAATCAGTACGTTTCTGCGCCTGAAACAATAATTGATAACGGTAACGACAGCCTTTACGCTCCATCGTTGAAGACACCGGCCCCAATAATTGTACCGGGCTATTAAAATTTTTCACCAAATACAATTTCGCAGCCGCTAAAAATTCTTGCGGTAATTTTTGCTGTACCGCTTCGGCACGCAATAATGCCAAGTGCGCAAAAGGTGGCAATGCAGTGACTTTTCTTTCAGTTAATAATTCTTGAGAAAAATGATGATAATTCTGTGTTAGCAACAAATTTAATAAAGGATGATCTGGATGATGGGTCTGCAAAAA
>CAYUYG010000396.1:0-2053 GCA_964449125.1 uncultured Coxiellaceae bacterium
ATCACAGCATTATCTTTGTTAATCTGGTGGATTTCGATATGGTGTACGGTCATCGTCGCGATATTATTGGTTATGCCAAGGCGCTGGAAGATTTTGATAAGCAATTGCCAGCATTTTTAAGTGTCATGCGACCAGATGATATTGCTGTTATCACGGCTGATCATGGTTGTGATCCCACTTGGCAAGGTTCTGATCATACCCGCGAACATGTGCCAGTTTTATTTTTTGGACCAACTGTACCAGCCGGACCACTCGGCTTGCGTGCAACATTTGCTGATATTGGTCAAACCATTGCAAAACATCTGCATTTACCGAAACTAGATTATGGGACGGTGTGCTGGTAATTTAAAAGTAGAAACCAATATTGGTTTCTACTTTTATCGCGCATGCTTGTTACTTGCCTACTAAACTCAAAAACTCTGAACGTGTACGCGCATCTTCGCGAAAGGTGCCTAACATGACAGAAGTGCTCATCACAGAATTTTGTTTTTCCACGCCACGCATCATCATGCAAAGATGCTGTGCTTCGATGATGACGCCAACGCCAGCAGCATTGGTTACATCAAACAAGGTTTGCGCAATTTCTTTGGTCAGATTTGCTTGCACTTGTAAGCGCCTTGCGTGCATGTCAACGATGCGAGCAATTTTTGATAAGCCAATAATTTTACCGTTGGGTACATAAGCGACATGACATTTGCCGATAAAAGGCAGCAAGTGATGTTCGCACATGGAATACAATTCAATATTTTTTACTAACACCATTTCTTCATTATCGGATTGAAACAAGGCGCCATTGATAATTTGTTCAACGGATTGATGGTAGCCTTGCGTCAAAAATTCCATTGCTTTTGCCGCGCGCTTGGGTGTATTGCGCAAACCTTCACGGTTCGGATCTTCACCAATCGCTTCAATGATTTTTTTAAACTGTTCTTGCATAGGGTCCTCGTTAGCCTGGTGGCCAAGTCATTTGTCTGCCGCCGAGCAGATGCATGTGAATATGAAATACGGTCTGGCCTGCACCGGCATTGCAATTATTGACCAGACGATAACCCTGTTCAGCGATACCGAGTTGTTTAGCCAGCTTGACCGCCGATTGTACCATGTGACCGATGAGGCTCGTGTCATCAGTCTGCAAATCATTCAGGGTCGCGATGTGTTTGCGTGGAATGATGATCTTGTGCTGTGGCGCCTGAGGGCTGATGTCGTCGAATGCGACTACCTGGTCATCCTGGTAAATAATATTTGCGGGGATTTCACCCTTGGCAATTTTGCAAAATAAACAATCCATGGCCGCTCCTTCAGGTTATCGGGGGCATAGTGTAAAAGATTGTGAACCACCATGCAAAAAGCTGTTGGGCTTTGCTACACCGCTCAATCCCATCTATTGATTGGGAAGGGTAGATTGGGCTAAGCATTACGCGCGCAGCCCCACACCTTGCCCTTGCAAAATCGCCCATGGAAAGTACACTAGTCTTTTTTTGAATTAGCCAAGAAGAGGATTGTTTATGGGCTTAGAGAATCTGGCGGCAGGAAAGCAAATTCCAGACGATATCAACGTCGTCATTGAAATTCCCTCGCATAGTCATCCGATTAAATATGAGGTTGATAAAGACAGTGGCATGGTCATGGTGGACCGTTTTCTTGGAACCTCCATGTTTTATCCGTGTGAATATGGTTTTGTGCCGCATACCTTGTCAGAAGATGGGGATCCGGTCGATGTGCTGGTTGTTTCACCTTTCCCATTGGTTGTCGGTTCGGTTGTTCGCTGTCGCCCAATCGGCATGTTGCGTATGACTGACGAGTCTGGCAAAGATGCCAAAATATTAGCTGTACCAGTCACTAAATTGACCCCACGCTATCAACAAGTCGTGAAGCCGGACGATTTAGGTAAAGAATTACTCAATTCCATCGAACATTTCTTTAAACATTACAAAGATTTGGAATCTGGTAAGTGGGTGAAGATTGATGGGTGGGAAGGAATTGAATCTGCTAAAGATGAAATTCTGGCAAGCGTTAAGCGTTATGAGCAAAAAAAAGCGGTAGCTTAGTTGTA
>CAYUYG010000397.1:0-2051 GCA_964449125.1 uncultured Coxiellaceae bacterium
GGTTAGTTTTCAAAGAAAGTTCGGGGCAATGGGGATTGCCTTATTGTCGAAGTCAAAGTCCCCACCTTAATTTCATCGTGTTGTTGCACTGGAACGGTAATCGTTCATCAGTTCACTTGCTTTTGCATAATGGCGTGACTGCCTTTTTGACGTACTTGTTCAAATCCTTGAGCCATCAAAATTAAGCAAACATCCTTACCTGATAGAACTTTTAACTTACCCAAACGCGATGTCCATTGATGAAATATAAGTTTCACCGTAATAGCGTTGCTTCACTTCTTCCTCAGAAGCGCACTCAAAAAATAGCTCCACCGCTTCTTTAAGATTGCTTTTGGCTTCTTCAATATCAGAACCTTGGCTAGCTATATCTAATTCAGGACAGAAAGACACGTATGCATCTTCTTCTTTGTGGATAATGGCGGTTAATTGTTTAAAGTGCATATGTGTTACCTATTCAAATTTCCAATTGCAGGTCGATTCTTTAGGAATGAAAGACTTCTGCTCGTTGGGGTTCATTCCATTCACCCCAACCGAGCTAATAAAGTATTTAATTCAAAAATTACATTACAACACTCACAAATTGAACCAATTAATAAAAACTTAGCAAAATCAGGATCAGGTGATATTGAATTAATTTTATCGATTAAATTATCCAACTCAGTTTGTTTATCTTGGTCATTATGAAAAAACTCAGCATTCAGCCATAGATCAATCAATTTTTCAGATGTAATAGGAACATCTTCAATTATGATACTAGTTGAGTAGAATAGCCCCTTTTCCCATGATTTTTTGAGAGATTGTGTACTGCTTCTAGCATCAGGAACGTATCGATTAACAATATTTAATATATTAAAAATATTGCACGGCTCTCTCTTATGCCAAAAATGTCTAAACCTCATTAATAGTGACTCAAAGGCTTCATCAGACGGCAATTGGAAAGAAGAAAATGAGGGGCCTTCGTCGTTTATCCGAAAATCAGCACTCGATTTAAAACCATCGCGAACAAGAGTATTGCTTAGCAATTTCTCTGCTCGAATTTTAAACATTCTTATTTTTTTCAATTCGTCAGGATTAGCTTGAGCAATTAAAGAAGAAACTTTGTCATCATTCACTCTAAATATCTCTTTAATCCTAATATTAATATCAAAATATTGTTTTCAGTATCAGCAGGCTTAGTTTAAAACTTAACCAACCGACCCTTCCAAACTCAACCCCAACAACGCCTGCGCCTCAACCGCAAACTCCATCGGCAATTCCTTAAACACTTCCTTACAAAAGCCGTTGACGATCATCGATACCGCATCTTCCGCCGATAAGCCGCGTTGCTGGCAGAAGAATAATTGGTCTTCGCTGATTTTGGAGGTGGTGGCTTCGTGTTCGACTTGCGCGGAAGGCTGTTTGACTTCAACGTAAGGGAATGTATGTGCGCCGCATTTGTCGCCGACCAGTAAGGAATCGCACTGGGTGTAGTTACGGGCGTTTTCGGCGCTTTTAAGCACTTTGACCAAGCCGCGATAGGTGTTTTGCGCCTTGCCTGCACTTATGCCTTTGGACACAATCGTGCTGCGGGTATTTTTGCCGATATGGATCATCTTGGTGCCGGTATCGGCCTGCTGCCTGTTGTTGGTGACGGCCACGGAGTAAAACTCGCCGATGGTGTTGTCGCCGGTTAAGATGCAACTGGGATATTTCCAAGTGATCGCAGAACCGGTCTCAACCTGCGTCCAGGACACTTTGGCATTATCGCCCCGGCAGTCGGCACGCTTGGTGACGAAGTTGTAAATGCCGCCCTTACCTTCCTTGTCGCCCGGATACCAGTTTTGCACGGTGGAATATTTAATCGTCGCGTCTTTCAACGCAATCAGTTCGACGACCGCTGCATGGAGCTGGTTTTCATCGCGCATAGGCGCAGTGCAACCTTCAAGGTAAGACACATGACTGCCTTCATCGGCAATAATCAAGGTGCGTTCGAATTGTCCGGTGTTGGCGGCGTTAATGCGGAAATAAGTGGACAATTCCATCGGGCAGCGCACGCCTTTGGGAATATAGAC
>CAYUYG010000398.1:0-2044 GCA_964449125.1 uncultured Coxiellaceae bacterium
CAAAGAAGGCAGCAATTTGCGGCAATGCAGGCGTAAATAAAACCGCATTGACGGATGCGAATGAAATCATCAGTAGTAAGGTAAAAAAGGGCAATGGGTAACGCATGATCTTCTCCTGTTTTTTATAGTATAAAGATTGACGCGTCAGTTAACAATAAACTATATTAGTAATAACTGTAAACATAAATGCAATAATAAAAATGAGCAAATTTGAACAAATTCAAGCATTTATTCAAGTGGTTGAAGCAAATAGTTTTGCTTCAGCGGCTAAAAAGCTAGGCATTTCAACACCTGCTGTCAGTAGGCAGATCAATACGTTGGAAAAAAAATTAAACGTCCAGCTTTTACAGCGCACGACGCGATCAGTGACGCTCACCGACATTGGCATGCAATACTACGAACAATGCAAAAAAACCTTGGAGGAATTGCTGGAAGCCGAACACGGCATGTTGGCAAGTCAGCGTGAAGCCAGCGGCACACTGACTGTCATGTGTAACCGTTATTTTGCCCTGTATCATCTCATACCCGGCTTGCAAGACTTTATGGCGCACAATCCTAAATTGCGAATTAAATTTAATTTAGCGGAACGCTACCCTGATTTTATCCAGGAAAATATCGACATTTTATTTGGTGTTACGATGGAAGGCCATGCTGATCTGGCGCGCAAGCATATTGGACAAACACGTTATATGCTTTGTGCCGCCCCAACTTATCTTGAAAAGCATGGTATGCCGCATATGCCAGCCGATTTGCTAAAACACGCTTATATTACGCATAGTATGCGCAAACCCGACAATGTTTTAATGTTTGCATCGGGAAAAGAGATTTTTCTTGAACCCATTCTGTCTCTCAATGATGCGCGCAGTATGCGTGAATGCGCTATCCAAGGTTTAGGCATAGTGCGTTTGCACGATTATGAAGTGGCAGAAGCCATTGCTAAGGGCGAATTAATTGAAGTGCTGCAACAATACAAAGCACCTGTGTATCCGTTATATTTATATTATCAGCAAAGTCGTTATCTACAACCAAAAATTAGGCGTTTTATTGATTATTACGCACCCTAAAACGTAGCGATATTTTTTGAAAAATAAAATTGATACAGCCATACAGTAACAAATAAATTGCACCTACCAATATATATAAACTCGCCGTTTGATAAGTTTGTGAGAGTAATTGTTGTGTGACACCGGTTAAATCCAATAAGGTGATAGCACTTGCTAGCGAAGTGCTTTTCAGCAACATGACCACTTCATTGCTATAAGCAGGTAAAGCATAACGTATGGCACGTGGAAAAATAACGCGGCGATAAGCTAGCCATTTACTCATACCCAAGGCAGTGCACGCCGAAATTTCGTTGGCGGGAATGGCGCGGAGCGCACCCTGTAAAATGACGGTAGTGTAGCAGGCGGAGTTGAGGGCGAGCGCTAGCGCGGCGCATGAAAATGGTTCGCGCAATACGGGCCACAGAAAAGAAGCTCTGACCCATTCAAATTGTGCAAGTCCATAATAAATTAAAAAAAACTGGATCAATAATGGTGTGCCACGAATAAAGAAAACTAGACCATCCAGTGATTTTTTTAGAAAAAAATTATTGACGAGGCTAGTTGCAGTGAATAGTAAGGCGAGTGTCAAACCGAGTATCAGTGACACACACATCAATAGACAGGTTAGGTATAAGCCATGCAGCAAAGCAGGCCAGTAAGTTAATAAATTTAACATGTCGCGATGCACTTGTTAGCTTTAGCGTGTAAGAAGGCAAAAACTTGCTGTGAGGCAAAAGTAATAAATAAGTAAATTAATGCAGCAAAGAAGTAATAGAAAAAAGGCTGTTGCGTCGCGTTGGAGGCGAGTTTTGCTTGATTCATGATGTCAGACAGGCCAATCAAAGTGACAATGGCGGTGTCTTTTAATAATACCAACCATAAATTACTTAAGCCCGGTAAGGCATGACGCCAGGCTTGGGGTAAATGAATACGTAAAAATACTTGTGTCGTTGAAAATCCCATTGCTCTTGCTGCGTCAAGTTGGCTTGGTGGAACCATTA
>CAYUYG010000399.1:0-2033 GCA_964449125.1 uncultured Coxiellaceae bacterium
CCATGCAATAATGTGCGGTGTGCCAGAGGTGCCGGGTTCATCAATAAATTGTTTATTATTAATGGTGAGTTTAATGCGTTTGATGTTTTTCCCGATTTTGTAAGGTTGTAAAGCAAACTGTAAATACAGTTTGTTATCACCATTAGGAAAAAATGCATGGTTGATGCGCATGGCTTGTTGAATTTGTCGTAGCGTCTCATCAGTGAAAGGCAGTTTGCCTCGATCAGAGGTTTTCCAGCGCCATTCAGGTTTGGAGGAGTCAACCAGTTCACTTAGATAAGTGTTATAAAAATCTATGACAATGCCTGGTTTGCCAAAGAAGTGGATAAATTTTTGGATATCTACTTCATGCGAGGCTTGTGCACTAAAAGGGTAACGATTGGCAATTTCAGTTTGATAAATCCGTTCTACCCTGTTTTGCCAGGCGGTGTTGATATAGCGACTCGCATTTTGCATCAGGAAATGCCAGGATTGATCGGTAATTTTATCTAACCAGTTTTTAAGCGGATCTGGCGCTTTTTGAGCAATCAATCGCATCTGCGTGATCGCATCCGGTGTGCCATCATGACGCATGTGAGTCGTCAGAACATCAAAAGCAGTTTTATCAGGATTTTCTGCAGCCAAGACGGTTTGTAAATATTGATGGAGGCCGTTTAAACCAGTGAAAATCTGATAAAGTGAAACGTCAGGCTCATTGTTTTTTTCAACTAACGCGCCCAAGTTTTGTAGTTTAGGGCTGGCTGATAGAATCGGTTCAAAATAAGTATTATCGTGCACCGTTTGCAAGAGTTGCAGTAAGGGCGAGTTATTGCTCATGAATTCTGTGATCAGCGCATCCGTTTGGGCAAGATTGCCGGCATTCACGAGGTGAATATTGGAGAGGATGGTTTCCCAAACATCAACATAATTGTTGATGTAAGCCATGCGAAGCTGCTCAACCAGAGAAGCAATTAAGTCCGAATTTTTATTGTTGGCAAATTCAGTGCCCAATACCCAGTTACCCAGCAATGTTTCGCGCGCAGCTTTGTCAATTTCCTGCGCTGTGATGATGGGAAAAGCGTTAGCAGTAAACATCTCGGGAACTTGGGTAATGACCTGACGACTGGTAAAGACAGGTAGCATACCTGTTTTGATGCCCATATTGATTTCCGTCTCGCTATTGTTGGCTTCAATATTTTTTAAAATAATGTAACCGAGGCGCAGAGGGGGAATAGCAATCAGAAAGCGCCGTGTGTCTTGCACCAAATCAGCATTGAGTGAGAGTGGATGCCATTGACCTTTGAATGCTGCATTCAAATGTTGACCGAGTTCAGTTGCGGACGTAGTTTGAATGGCTTTTGGCAGAATCGTTTGCAAGGTTTGAATAATAAAGTCAGGTTGGAAAGCATTATTATCACCTAACATCCGATAAGCTTTTAACGAACCATAAACATTTTCCCCGTTTTTATTCACGGGATTTTTTAAGTAATCTTCGAGATATTTCTGAATTTCAGGAACCAGAATGACTTGCAGGGCTTGCTGGTAAATATTTTGTGCCTTGAGTTGCGACTTATTGGAATAAAAGGACAAAAAGTAAGAAAGGTTCAAGGTGTAATGCGTATTGTGCGCGGATTGTTGTAATTTATTTAATAAATCGATCGTTTTTAAAAGGTGTTCGGTTTGCGTCAGCGGCACCTTGATAGCCAAATGATAATTGGCCAACTGTTCCTGAATAACATTGGTTTGTTTCACGCCTTGTTGAAAATCGCGGCCCAAAAATACCGCGGTAATAGCAATGGCGGCAATGGATGCAGCGTAGGCTGCTCGGGGTTTCCAAGCGGTTGGCGCAGTCGATGGGTTGCTGTCAGTCTGCATGGCGCTTATGCCGTGCGTAATGAATTGCTTGATGAAATAGGCGCGTGTCAAAGGAGCTGGCGCTTTGAATAATTGCAGCCCACGCTGAGTGTCATTACGTGCTTCGTCGATAATAGTAGCGTCAGTATCTGGCTGTTCTTGCAAGGCACTCATCAAATAGATACCTTGCAGCGATAACG
>CAYUYG010000400.1:0-2026 GCA_964449125.1 uncultured Coxiellaceae bacterium
AGAAAAACACAGGAAAGTGACCCGCTTGAAAACGACTAAAACGACGAAAAGTAGTGCAGTAGCTTAGCGTTTCTTGGGTATGAATTTCGGGCTTTAGAGGTTCTCTAAAGCCCGATTTTTTTAGCTGGCGGTTTTCATTTCATAGCAGGGGTAGTCTGTGTAGCCCTTTTCAATAGCACCCGCGATACCGTAATAGGTGGTGCGATCACTTTCCGCGATGGGCCAATGATTTTGCATGCGCTCTACCAGGTCTGGATTTGAGATAAATGGTCGGCCAAATGCAACCAGGTCTAAATCGCCATCGCTCAGAGCTTGTTCGGCGGACTCACGCGTAAAACCACCCGCAGCAATCAGTGTTCCTTTGTAATTCTGTCGAAATTGCGTGGCAAACCCTTCAGGAATCGCTTCAGCACCGATAGTGAGCTGGTCACTCAAATGCACATAGGCGAGGTTGCGTTCATTCAATGCACTGGCCAAACTGAGCCAAGTTTCAGTTTCTTCCGCATAAGGATGCATGTCATACAGTCGACCAAACGGCGATAGGCGAACGCCCACTTTGTTACTGCCGAGTTTATCCGCCAGCGCATCCAGTGTTTCGAGTAAAAAACGCAGTCGATTCGTGATTGACCCGCCGTAAATATCGGTACGGTTATTCAATGCGCCGTTGAGAAATTGCTCGAACAGATAACCATTGGCACCGTGCAATTCAACACCATCAAACCCTGCTTCGATAGCGCGCAAACCTGCTTTCACAAAATCGGCGGTGACGCGTTGAACTTCATCTGTGCGCAATGCACGCGGTGTGCTGGCCTTAACTCGACCGGGTTTACCCGGTTCAACCCAAGCATAAGCATGTGACGTCGCAACCGCTTCGGCAACAGATGATACCGGCGCTTGGTTATTGGGCTGAATTGATACATGCGACAAGCGGCCGACATGCCACAGTTGAGCAAATATTTTCCCACCTTTGGCATGAACCGCATCGGTCACTTTGCGCCAAGCCTGCGTTTGCTCGTCCGTATATAAGCTGGGGTTGAAGAGATATCCGCAACCTTCTTGGCTCACTGGTACGCCTTCAGAAATAATCAGACCGGCAGAGGCGCGTTGTGCGTAATAAAGAACAGTTTGTTCATCCGGAACATTGGTCGATGCTCTCGCTCGCGTCATCGGTGCCATCACGACACGATTTGCTAATTGAGTACCGGCTAGATCGTAAGATGTGAATAAAAGACTCATTAAAAAACCTAAAATAGAAAAGAAAGGTAGAAGATAATTAAGCGTTTTGTCAGGGCAGCACGAGGCCATTGCCGGGAACACCGCCACTAACATCCGGTTCGGGCCAGACAACATCTAAACGAGTTCGATTGATCAGCCATTTACCATCAACCCGTAGATATTCGTCTGCATATGATCCCAAAAGTAATAACGGGCTTATTCCGGCGGGTCGTTCAGTGACGAAATCGGTGAGGTAGCAGCGTCCTTCAGCGCGGTCTTCACCGAGAATTTCAATCCAATGATTGGAAATGGAATGCAGGAACGGGTAAGTGCCCCGATGTTGGGCGTCATATTCCGCAAATGCCTGCGACAAGCCATTCCTTATGGCTTCACGACCCTGCCAACCCGCGCGATCAACAAAACAGATCGCATCTTCGGTAAATAGCTGAGCCAATTCGTCCATGCGGTTGGTATCCAAAAAATGACAATATTGAATGCGTAAATTTCGTATCGCTTCAAGGGAAAGTAGTTTATTTAGCTCGGTGTTCATTAGTGACTCATTTGCAGTAAATCATGAGCCACATAGTCTATTGCTAAACTTTTTCGTCATTAATGGGGTAAAATTGCAATCACTTCATCCCGTAGGGATTAAATCTGAATGTTTAGTATGAGGAATTAACGATGGAGCCGCTTAGTTTCGATGGCATCCGGGAATGCACTTTAGCGGCTCAGCTGCAGAGTTTTACCGCAGCGGCTCTGCAGCTTGGTGTAACCAGTTCCGCCGTGGGCAAAAGTGTTTCCCGGTTAGAAC
>CAYUYG010000401.1:0-2023 GCA_964449125.1 uncultured Coxiellaceae bacterium
TTTAAATTAAAATAATCGAGAAATTTTTTCGTGGTACCAAACATAGCCGGCTTACCAGGTACATCGCGATAACCAACGATCCTTATCCATTCGTGTTCCATTAATTTTTTCATAATTTCTGTGCTAACCACTACACCACGAATATCTTCAATTTCACCGCGTGAAATCGGTTGACGATAAACAATTAAAGCTAATGTTTCTAACAAAGCACGAGAATAACGCGGCGGTTTTTTCTCCCACAACCGTTGTAACCAAGGTGCATATTCACTTCTCGCTTGAAAACGATAACCGCTAGCCACTTCTTGTAATTCAACACCCCGATCTTGATAATCAGCCATCAATTCGGCAATAAAATTCTTGATTTCAGCGGTGGTAGGACGAGTAATTTCTTCAAATAATTGTTGCAACCGTTCTACACTAACCGGTTCAGCGGCTGCAAAAATAGCAGCTTCAATAATTTGTTTACGTTTAATCTCGCTCATGCTTTAACTCCTACCCCTTTAGCACGCACATAAATCGGCGCAAATGGTTCCGCTTGTACTAACTCAATAACCGACTGACGAATTAATTCTAAAATCGCTACCAAGGTGACTACCACACCCATACGCCCTTCTTCGACGGTAAAAAAGGTACTAAATATTAAAAAATTTTCACTCGTTTGGCCATTAATTCTAGTTAAAATAATTGACATGCGTTCACGTATCGACAAAGGTTCGCGCATGATGCGATGCGCTTTATTTAAACGTACACGGTCCCACACTTCACGCAATGCATTAAATATTTCTTCTAAACTTACTGTCGGTTGAACAACGGTTAAATCCATCGGTGGCGCAGTTGCTTCTGCAATAAAAGTATCACGCTCCATTCTGGGTAGCACATCCAAATTGTAAGCAGCTTTTTTAAAGCGTTCGTATTCTTGTAAACGTCGAATCAATTCAGCGCGCGGATCGCCTTCTTCGCCCTCGATTGCGGCCGGCCTTGGCAACAACATACGCGATTTAATTTCCGCTAACATCGCCGCCATCACCAAATATTCAGCGGCTAGTTCAATTCTCATCTCACGCATCAAATCGACATACGTCATGTATTGGCGGGTTATTTCAGCGATGGGAATATCTAAAATATCGATGTTTTGTTTTTTAATCAGATATAGTAATAGATCAAGCGGCCCTTCAAAGGTTTCCAAAAAAACCCGCAGCGCATCGGGCGGAATATAGAGGTCATCAGGCATCTTCTCCAGCCGTTGACCACCCACTTTTACGTCCGCAGACTCTGTAACAAGTTCTTGATTATTCATCGCAAATTCAGTGTTCCACTAATACTAATGAGCATAATACCTGATGTTGGGGCTTGTTGCCAGATTGGTCTTTGTTTTGACGACCCTATCTTACTTTACCTTCACGAATGATATCTGGCACCCCACTAGTCAAATCCACCACTGTCGTCGCCCCACCGTCACTCGATCCCCCATCAACAATCAAATCCACCCGATCGGTCATTTTTTCTTTAATTACGTCAATATCACTTAGCGGATATTCTTCACCAGGCAAAACCAACGTGACACTCATCAATGGCTGCTGCAACTCACTCAACAGCGCCTGGACAATATTATTATCCGGCACACGAATACCCACCGTGCGCTTTTTAGGATTCTGTAACCGTTTGGGCACTTCGCGCGTAGCTTGCAAAATAAACGTGTAAGGCCCCGGTGTATGCGCCTTCAAATAGCGAAAAGTGGGATTATCGATTCGTGCATAAGTAGAAATTTCCGACAAATCGCGGCACAACAAGGTAAAATTATGCTCTTTGTCCAACTGCCGAATTTGCCGTATTCGTTCAATGCCATCGCTATTACCTATTTTGCACCCTAAGGCGTAATCCGAATCAGTTGGGTAGATAACCACCCCGCCCTTTTCAATAATTTCTACCACCTGTGCAATCAAACGCGGTTGCGGGTTTTGCGGGTGGATTATCAATGTTGCCTTACATTGATTTCCCGTTCAATGCGTTCACTTTCACATCC
>CAYUYG010000402.1:0-2012 GCA_964449125.1 uncultured Coxiellaceae bacterium
GATATTTAGTAAAGAGGTCTGATTTGTAGTTTGGATAATCATTTTTAACTAAATCATTGTTGTTATTTGTTGTGGATGAAAAAATAGTTTTTTCACTATTATTACCATTTTTTAGATGTCCTTTTAACTCCGATTCGTGGAGATAGATAGGTTCAGCTGGATTTTCGCTTAAGGAATTTATTTTCAATTCATCCAATTTAATATCAGGCGTGATGCCGGAGGCTTGAATCGATCGACCCGAAGGCGTGTAATACAATGCTGTGGTTAATTTTAATGCGGTTGTTTTATCTAAGGGGATAACCGTTTGCACCGAGCCTTTTCCAAAACTTTTTGTCCCTAAAATAATGGCGCGCTTGTTATCTTGTAATGCCCCGGCAACGATTTCGGCGCCGGATGCACTACCCTGATTAATCAAAACGACTAATGTGCCTGCATAAATTTGATTATTTGGTTTGGCAGTAATTTTCATATTCGCATCGGATGATTGGCCTTGCGTAAAAACAATGACTTGATTGTAAAGCATTTTTTTAGTATCTAGAAAAGCATTGGTGACGTCCGCCGCTGAAGTTAACAATCCGCCGGGATTGTTTCTTAAATCCAGTACTAAACCTTTTATCGGTGTTTTTTGTTGGTGTTGTAGTTTTGCGATCATTTGATCTAAATCATGACGTGTGCTGGATTGAAAACTATTAATACGGATATAAGCATAATCAGGTTCTAACAGGTGTCCTTTTATACTTTGTATACGGATGACGTTGCGTTTTAAATTAACTAAGAGTGGTTTATGTTGACCTTGCCTAACTAAAGTCAATTGTATGGAGCTGCCTTTTTCGCCACGCATTTTTCTGACTGCTTCGCGTAAACTTAAGCCTTGTATTGGCGTATTATTAATGCGCACTATCCAATCTCCCGGTTTAATGCCTGCTTTTTGTGCAGGTCCATCATCAATCGGGGTTACGACACGTAATAAACCTTCCTCCATGCCGACTTCAAGTCCTAAACCACTAAATTCGCCGGTGGTAGCCGTTTGCAAATCTTTTAAATCGTCAGCATCTAAAAAACTTGAATGCGGATCTAGGCCGCTTGCCATGCCTTGCATAGCATTTTGTAACAGCTCATGTTCGGAAGTTTTTTTGACATACTCATTTTTGATAATTTCTAACTCGCGATTAAAACGTAATACATCTTGAGAAAGTTTATCTTCTGGGGTAGCGGGTGTCTTAACTTGGCCAGAAAAAGGTGAAGTACTAAAACCTAATAAAGAACAGGTGAGGAAGAAAAAAAATAACATTTTTAATTTCATACGAGCTTATCCTTTTATTTAGTATTTGTACAAAATTTACTCTTGTGGAAATCAATCGGGGTGCATACCTAAAGGGTCAATTTTTTTGGCTACTCTATTTATAGTGTAATTCACTTTGATGAATTTGCGAGGAAAGGTCCTAAAAATTGTTGCTTTATTGACCCGTATATAAGTGATAACAATTCCTAGAAAAGCGAAATTATTTCCAGGTGAGCAAATTTTGAAGAGAATTGGAAAAAAAGGTCATGTTAGTTACTAACATGACCGATATGGTATTATTCATTTTATCTCGTACGTGTTTCTATTTAAGGAACAAAAGCGCCTGCGGCTATAGCTAAAATATTAGGAGCTCCAATAAGATCAAGTCTTTTGGAACGCATGTCTCCTATACCTGTTGTACTATAGTAAACCCATGTGCTATTACC
The DNA here is from genome assembly GCA_964449125.1 of uncultured Coxiellaceae bacterium. GTDB lineage: Bacteria > Pseudomonadota > Gammaproteobacteria > DSM-16500 > DSM-16500 > Aquicella. The sequence continues at coordinate 1,729 of CAYUYG010000402.1, forward strand.
AACAGCATAAAATCGGCCTTGACGATTATACCAAATGACATCATTAATATTATTCCCCAATAAGGCTTGTTGAGTCGTCCAGGTTGTACCATTACTACTTGCACCCGTGCAACCACTGGTTCCTACGATTAGAAATCTATTGGCGATAGGCGACCAGGTAACACTTCTTGGTGCAAAAAGAGTAAATGAGATACCGGGACTCGTCCAAGTACTACCATCATTGCTATTCAGTATGGCATCGTTAGCATTAAGGGTTGCGATAACATAAATTCCCAATTGTGGAC
>CAYUYG010000403.1:0-2009 GCA_964449125.1 uncultured Coxiellaceae bacterium
CGAATAATTAAGCAGCCAGTATTTTTTTATCTACGGCAGCATCTAAAATGATTTGCATTAAATCAGCTAGAGCATGCGAACCATCTGCAATCGGTTTCATGCGGAGTTCGACTTGTTCACGCTTGATGTCGTGACGTTTCCAGCTGCCGCCACCGGTGACATAATTATGCAGCAAGGGTTGTAAGCGATCGACGCTCACGGCAAATTTAGCTTCTGCTGTCTCTCCGGCTTCAAATTCCTGCCAAAGTTCCATGAATTCTGCGCCTTGTTCGGATGGCAATAAGCCAAATAAACGTTCAGCAGCCAATATCTCTTTTTCGTGTTTGTTGATATTGGCTTGTGCATCATAGCAAAACGTATCGCCCGCATCGATTTCGACGATGTCATGCAATAACACCATCTTTAACGCACGCAGCAAGTCTATTTTTGCATTCGTATATTCGGCTAAAATTAAGACATAAAAAGCGAGATGCCAACTGTGCTCAGCAGAATTTTCGAGACGTTCAGGTTCGCTAATTAAATTAGTACGTCGAAAAATCGTTTTTAATTTATCGATTTCGTACAGAAATGTTAATTGCTGTTGTAAACGTTGTTCGATGCTAGTCATGTTAGCTCCAGTTAAACATTAAACCTGAAATGCATAATGTCCCCATCCTTGACGATGTATTCTTTTCCTTCTAGTCGCCATTTGCCCGCTTCTTTTGCGCCTTGTTCACCTTTAAAGCGAATGAAATCTTCATAGCCAATCACTTCTGCGCGTATAAAACCTTTTTCAAAATCAGTATGAATCACACCGGCAGCTTGCGGTGCAGACGTGCCAAGGTGGATGGTCCAGGCGCGAACTTCTTTTTCACCGGCAGTAAAATATGTTTCCAGTCCCAGCAAGTGATAAGCGGTATGAATTAGACGGTTCAAGCCCGGTTCTTCTAAGTTCATTTCGGCGAGAAACACATCTTTTTCTGCATCATCCAGCTCAGCAATTTCTGCTTCGAGCGCCGCACTGATTACAACAACTTCAGCTTTTTCGTCGGCAGCAATTTTCCTCACTTCATCGAGCAGAGGATTATTAGTGAAGCCTTTCTCTGCAACATTTGCTACGTACAAAGTGGGTTTTAAGGTTAATAAATGGAAATTATTTAATAACGGTTTTTCTTCCTTGCTAAAATCCAAAGCGCGCGCAGGTTTGCCTTCGTTTAATTGTTTTTTGATGCGCTCTAAAATGCCGAGTTCAATTATTGCCGATTTGTCGCCGGATTTAGCTGGTTTTTGTGCGCGTTGAATAGCACGTTCAACGGTTTCCAAGTCTGCCAGGGCAAGTTCGGTGTTAATGACTTCAATATCCTGGCGCGGCGAAATTTTACCCGCAACATGTGTCACATTATCATCTTCAAAGCAACGCACCACTTGTGCGATGGCATCGGTTTCACGGATATGAGATAAAAATTTATTGCCAAGGCCTTCGCCTGTCGCGGCGCCTTTTACGAGGCCTGCAATATCCACAAACTCGACGGTTGTCGGCAAGATGCGTTGTGGCTTAACAATCTCTGCAATTTTATCTAGACGCGGATCCGGTACGGCCACCACGCCAATATTGGGTTCAATGGTGCAGAAAGGATAGTTTGAAGCGGCGACACCTGCTTTCGTCAGGCAATTAAACAACGTAGATTTGCCGACGTTAGGCAGACCAACAATACCGCATTTTAATCCCATGAGTGTTTCCCCGTTCTCTAATTATTTAGTATGTAAAGCTTGCATCGCTTTTTGCATTTCACCTGCTGCGAGCAAGGGCAGAATTCCGTAGGCGGAAATAAGTGCATCATCTATTTTGTGGCGATCGGCTTTGGATGGTTTGTCGAGGACATAATCCACCACATCATCGCTATTGCCAGGGTGGCCAACGCCAATACGCAGGCGGTAAAATTGCCGTGAATTTAAATGACGGATAATGTCTTTTAAAACATTATGGCCCCCGTCACCCCCAGCCAATTTTAATTTAATGGTTCCGCACA
>CAYUYG010000404.1:0-2007 GCA_964449125.1 uncultured Coxiellaceae bacterium
TTGTCCGAATTTATGGAACGTCATTCTGTTTCACGATTGATTGGCGCACCACCGGGATATGTTGGGTATGATGAGGGCGGTTTACTCACGGAAGCAGTCAATAAAACACCGCACTCCATTATTTTATTAGATGAAATTGAAAAAGCCCATCCAGACGTTTACAACTTATTGTTGCAAATGATGGATCATGGCACGTTGACGGATATGAATGGTCGTAAGACGGATTTTCGTCATACAATTTTAATCATGACGTCTAATGCAGGCGCCGATATTATGGATAAAGCGAATATTGGTTTTACTGCAGAAGACAGCTCGACTGATGTTATTAATGCGGTGAATCGCGTGTTTTCACCTGAATTTCGCAATCGTCTCGATGCTATCATTCAATTTAAAGCGCTGGATAGCAAAACCATCTTGTCAGTCGTTAATAAATTTGTTGCGGAACTTGAAGGTCAGCTGCAAAGCCGACAAGTGTTATTGGAGGTGGATGAAGATGCACGTGCATGGCTGGCTAAAAACGGCTATGACAAGAAAATGGGTGCAAGACCAATGGCGCGTTTGATACAAGAACAAATTAAGAAACCATTGGCTGAAGAACTGCTCTTTGGCAGGTTGAGTAACGGCGGCCATGTCAAAGTAACAGTGGAAAGAGGAAAGTTAAAATTCTTAATTGAAGAGAATACATTGGACGTAACGAAAGTTAATTAGTTAAGCTCCAAAAAAATACCCCGTGCTCCTCCGCATTTGCACGGGGTATTTTTTTATGCTCTGTTATCTCCGCTGCTTACCATCTCCATTTCTTTGTCATCCGTGTTTCTTTATCATCCGCTTCGCGCTTCTTTCATCCCCGCGCAAGCGGGGATGAGATTGGTGTTGGACTTTGCAAGCTCAGCCCAATCGACCTATTCATTAAAATAATAATAGCATTTGGCACAAACACAATTTGACTGATTATCGACTGCGCACCCTGTGCACGAACGAACACCAGGACTACTCACGGCTCCGCCTTGTCCTAAGCTGGAGTAATTCACCACTTCAGCTGGATCGGCTCTGCCGCTTGAGGCGGCCTGACAAGAGGTGGGGTTGGCGTTTTGCAACACGGTTACATTGTTTTGTTCAACAGGTGGGGTGAAATCGTCAGCGAAAACGGTCGTCGATCCGAACAAGCATAGCATTAGCATGAACAATCCCAGTAAGCGCATAAATCATTCCTTTTTTTAATCACGGCAATCTTATCCAGTGTATGCCAGAAGAAATGATGTCGCAAATGGGTGTTTACGATCCCGGGTTCGCTTTGCTTACCCGGGTTGCATAACTTGTCTAAAAGACGGAGATACGTCGATGGTTAAGCCTTTTGGCCACTATTCTTTTCTTCTTTTTCAACCGGACGCGGACCGCCTTCTTTATGACGGAATGTGATACGTCCTTTGGTTAAATCGTATGGCGTCATTTCGATGGTGACTTTGTCGCCTTTGAGGATACGAATATAGTTTTTGCGCATTTTGCCAGAGATATGGGCCAATACGACATGGCCGTTTTCCAGCTGCACACGAAACATGGTATTAGGAAGGGCGTCGATAACGGTACCTTCCATCTCAATCTGTTCTTCTTTTGCCATTGCTTCCTTCTTACTCTTAGTTTGTTGACGGGAGATTATAACTGATGAAGAAGGAGTGTGTCACACCTTCTCCATACCTAAATTGTCCAAATATTTATCGGCGTCCAATGCCGCCATACAGCCTGAACCTGCCGCTGTAATGGCTTGGCGATAGGTGGGGTCTGCCACATCACCCGCGGCGAACACGCCAGGTATGTTGGTGCTGGTGGCGCCAGGGGCGGAACCGCTCTTGGTTTTGAGATAACCGTTTTCCATATCGAGCTGTCCAGTAAAAATATCGGTGTTAGGTTTATGACCAATGGCTATAAAAACCCCAGTTGCGTCAATATTGGTCATCTCACCCGTTTCGGTATTTTTAATGCGAACACCCGTCACGCCTTGTTCATTGC